>CAZPTJ010000209.1:0-1877 GCA_964589085.1 uncultured Flavobacteriaceae bacterium
CATTACAGGCAAGTATGGAGCAACGATATCTTTATGTCATACTTGCTTTGGGACCATTACTGGGATTACTGCTACTAGGAAAAGAGAATAACAGAAATAAAACGAACCTTTAAGAATTTAGTTAATATTCATAGTTTTGTAGGAATGGCAAGACAAAGTATAAAAGTTGCAGTTGATGCGGTAGTTTTTGGATATAAGGACAAAACGCTTAATATACTCTTGATTAAGAGGGATGTGCAACCTTTTAAAGATAATTGGGCGCTTCCGGGTGGATTAGTCCACGATGATGAAAGTCTGGAGGAAGCTGTAGAACGAGAACTCAAGGAAGAGACCAATGTGACTATCGATTACCTGGAGCAGCTATATACATTTGGTAAACAAGGAAGGGATCCCAGAAATAGAGTGGTGAGTGTCACCTATTTTGCCCTAGTCAAACCCGAACATCATAGCATTAAAGCAGATACTGATGCTCAGGACGTTGCCTGGTATGATATTAATAAACACCCTAAACTCGCTTTTGACCACGAGCATATATTGGCGCTGGCTAAAAAAAGACTTCAAAATAAACTGACCTATGAACCTATAGGGTTTGACTTGTTAACCACAAAATTTCTCTTTTCCGATCTCGAGAAATTATATATGACCATTCTTGAAAAAGATATTGATCGTCGAAATTTCCGAAAGAAGATTCTGAGTTTTGACATTTTGGAAGAATTGGACGAAAAAGTTTCTGAAGGGCGTGGAAGGCCCGCTAATCTTTTTAAATTCAATAAGAAACAGTACTTCAAACTGCAGCGAGAAGGTTTCCTTTTTGATATTAAATAATATTTTATTGTAATTTTTACGCAAATTATTTGGTTGCTATATTTTTCTAATCTAATTTTGCGTAAAAATAACACAATAATGAAGTATTTACACTTAGATCCGTTATTCACCCCTTATGGAACTTCTATGGATTATGAATCATTCGTTTTTCACGGAGGTGAACCTCATATTAAAATTAATGAGACGGATATAGGAGGAGAAGTGATGATTACACATCGCATACGATCGTTCAACGATCTGGGACTATTATTAATAGCTACAGATGCCTTACGGCGAAATGGGGTTTCGGTAATACGTGTATTACTTCCCTATTTTCCAGGAGCGAGACAAGATAGGATAATGACCCAGGGAGAACCCTTAAGTGTAAAAGTTTATACCGATTTGATAAATGCTCAGGATTACGATGAGGTCATAGTTTTCGATCCACATTCTGAAGTAACTCCTGCATTGCTCGATAGAGTAACGGTTATTGATAATTATGAATTTGTGCGAAAATGTTTGGATCAGTTGAATGAAAATGTAGTATTAATCGCTCCCGATGGAGGTGCTTTAAAAAAGATTTATAGACTGTCCGAATATTTAGGAGGTATTGAGGTCATTGAATGTTCTAAAAAACGTAATGTAAAAACAGGAGACTTATCTGGATTTAGTGTATATCATGAGGATTTGAAAGGTAAATATGGAGTTATTGTAGATGATATTTGTGATGGAGGAGGTACTTTTTTGGGATTGGCAAAAGCATTAAAACAAAAGAACATACAGAAACTAAGTTTGATCGTAAGTCATGGGATATTTAGTAAAGGATTTACAGATCTGAAGGAACAATTTGATATGATATTTACTACAGATTCTTTTAAAACAATTAACGAATCTGATATTGTACAGCTTCCAGTGGTTTAGTTATAAATAGCATTAAAGAGCTTTAGGAAAAGTAGGGGATTCCTAGAGATTCAGTTGATAGTTTTTACCCGATATATCTGATAATAGATGTATGAAGATGGATGGTATCGGGTATAACTATTGACCTATTAATTTGAATAGTAAAATGAGAA
>CAZPTJ010000209.1:1977-5801 GCA_964589085.1 uncultured Flavobacteriaceae bacterium
AGAATATATAAAAGGAGGGATTTTTGGAGTTGCAGTTGGTGACGCTTTAGGTGTTCCATATGAGTTTTTGAATAGGGATGAAATGGATAAACAACCGGCAAGAGATATGGTTGGTTTTAGGGTGCATAATCAACCGCCTGGGACCTGGTCAGATGATAGTTCGTTGACGTTTTGCCTGATGGATAGTTTATGTGATGGTTATAATCTAAAGGATATTGCTTCAAAGTTTGAAAAATGGTTCTATGAGAATTTGTGGACACCAAGAGGTTATGTATTTGATATAGGCATTACCACAAGAGATGCTATTATGGAGTTTAAAAAAGGAATGACTCCTCAATATTGTGGTGGTTTAGATGAATATTCCAATGGGAATGGTTCTTTAATGCGTATTCTTCCATTGGCTTATTATTTGAAAAATGAAAAAGATGATGATAAACGATATGAAATAATTAGTAATGTGTCTTCCATTACTCATGGACACTTTAGATCTGTTTTTTCTTGCTTTATCTATATAGAATATGTGCTGTTATTACTTGAAGGTAAAGAAAAGTATGAAGCATATGAGGCATTACGGATTACTGTAAATGATTATGTGGCAAGAAATAAATTGAATTTTAAAGAAGTAAGTCTGTTTTCCAGAATATTGGAAGAGGATATTTCCACGCAGGATCGCTTTAATATCAAAGGAACAGGTTATGTGTTACGATCTTTAGAAGCTGCTTTTTGGTGTTTGTTAAATTCAGAATCCTATGAGGAAGCCGTATTAAAAGCAGTAAACCTAGGTGTTGATACTGATACTACTGCAGCAATTACTGGGGGACTGGCAGGAATCTATTATGGTTATGATCAGATTCCTGAAACCTGGAAATTTCAGTTAGCAAGATTTGAAGATATTGAGAAATTGATAGTGAGATTTGAGAATAGTTTGAAATGAAATATACACGAACACATATAGAAGAAACCTTTAATAAAGGAAAGCGTTTGAAGTATCTTTTCTTTTGGGGACATTCACCTAATAAGGATGGGAGCATTGGGAAAAGTTGTTTTAGTCAGTGGTGGTCTTCTAATTTTATAGTAGATGGAATAACCTATAAGACTGCAGAACATTGGATGATGGCAGAGAAGGCCAGACTTTTTAAAGATGCAACCATACAGGAAGAAATAATTGAAAGTAAACATCCGATGGAAACCAAACAACTAGGTCGAAAAGTAAAAGGTTTTGATCCTAATGTTTGGGATGCTCACAAATACAATATCGTTAAACAAGGAAACCTATATAAGTTTTCGCAGGACAAACTTTTAAAAGAATACTTATTAAGTACTAAACAAAGAATCATTGTAGAAGCTAGTCCCAGGGATCGGATATGGGGGATCGGGATGGGACAACACAATGAAAAAGCAGAAAACCCCAATTTGTGGAGAGGACAAAACCTTTTAGGTTTTGCCTTGATGGAAGTAAGAGATGAACTTAGTCCATAACAGAATTAGAAGAAATGCAAAAATCACTACGTAAAATAACAGCAAAAGAAACCTTGGAGATTACAAGGCAAGGGTACTATTTAAATGAATCAGGCAGACGAGTAGATATTTCTAAAGCACAAAATATGGCTATTGAGGAAACTCAATATTTTGCTTCAAGCAAATTGGATGTAATGTTGAGCAATCTGATTTTGAATCCACAGTTTGATACCATTTTTGAGGTAGTAGAAGAAACAAGTATTCGAAGTATTTTAAGGAATACTGAAGAAGGTCATTTGAATCCATTGTGTTTGAATTTCGCTTCCGCTAAAAATCCAGGAGGAGGTTTTTTTAATGGTGCGCAAGCCCAAGAAGAAAGTTTAGCAAGATCATCGAGTTTGTACCCGTGTCAGATAAGTAGTATGGAGTTTTATGAAACACATAGAGCTATGAAATCGTGTATGTATACCGATGGAATGATTTACAGTCCTAAAGTACCTATTCTTAGAAAAGACAACGGGAATTTGTTGGAAGAAGTTATTCTGAGTTCTATTATAACAGCAGTAGCGGTTAACGCTGGTGTTGTAAAAAGATTTGAAGCACATCGATTTAATGAGATTGAAGAGATTATGAAAAAACGTATAGACAAGTTATTAGGACTTTCGACACTTCAGGAACATCAAACGCTAATTTTAGGAGCTTGGGGATGTGGTGTATTTCAAAATGACCCTGAGATAATAGCTGGAATATTTCAGAATTTGTTAATGAATAAATACAAAGGAGTCTTCAAAAAGGTAGTATTCGCAGTTTATGCTAAGAATAAAAAGTTTATTAATGCTTTTCAAAATAGATTTTGATTATGGGAAAAATAGCGTATGCAAAGCGATCATTACTTGGGATAAGTATAGGTGATGCCTTTGGAGATAGTTTCTTTGGGGAAGAAGCGTTTATTCTAGATAGTATTTCCCAAAGAAAAATTCCTGAGACTAGGTGGGAGTTTACAGATGATACGGTGATGGCTATTGCCTTATATCGTTCTTTAGAAATGTATGAGCATATCGATCAGGATTTTGTTGCAAAAGAGTTTGGAGAGAACTATGCATTGGATTTTGAAAGAGGATATGGTCCATCTATGCATAGAAGACTTAGAGGTATTAATGAAGGTTTATGCTGGAAGGAAATAACGGACGACGCTTTTGGAGGGGAAGGATCTATGGGTAATGGAGGCGCTATGCGTAGTGCTTTGATTGGAGCTTATTTTCATGAAGATTTGCAAGGAGTAAAGAAACAGGCAGCCTTATCCAGTGCCGTGACACATGCACATCAGGAAGGAATTATTGGTACAATGGCAATAGCATTAGCGACAGCCATAGTCACAAATAATAATGGCATAACACCTCATGATTTTTTACAAAAAATCATCGATCTACTTCCAGATAGTGATACCCGATCAAAGATCAATAAAGCTACACATATTCCTGCAACCTATGATATTAGGACTGTTGTTTCGATTTTGGGGAATGGTATAAAAATGACAGCACCAGATACGGTTCCTATAGCATTATGGTTAGCAGCACATAACTTAGACAATTTTGAAGATGCTTTATGGAAATCGGTAGCTGCTCTAGGAGATCGCGATACGATTTGTGCGATGGTAGGAGGTATCGTAATAATGACAGCAGATGAACACACTATTCCTAAAGAATGGTCGAAATCTGTGGAATCCTGGGAAACCAGTAAATTTTATAAAAAATGAAACTAAAACTAAAAAAATATATAGAACAAGAGAAAGCATGGCCACAACAGGGGCATCATATTCTCGCACAATATGATGATGAGAAAATCATCGTCTATCAATCCTATCGTCCGGCGATAGGTGATTTTGCAGCGCGTAATCAATATTTTGGAGGACCATTTAGTCTGGAACGAATGACTTGGATAAAACCAAATTTTCTTTGGATGATGTATCGTAATGGCTGGGGAAGAAAAGAAGGACAGGAAGTAGTCCTGGCTATTCATTTAAAACGTACTGCCTTTGAAAATTATCTAAAACATGCCGTGTATTCTTCTTTTAAACCGGAACTATACGAGTCTTATGATCAATGGCAAGAGGATATCCAGAAATCTAATGTGAGATTACAATGGGATCCGGATCATGACCCATATGGGGAGAAGCACGAACGACGTGCCATTCAAATAGGTTTGCGTCAAGAATTTATCAGATCCTATGCCCGAGAGGATATTATAGAGATTGAAGATATTTCTGCCTTTGTTGGTGAACAATATAAACAGGTTGAGGCGAGAAATTTAGAAGGTTTACAAACACCAGAAGAAAAACCACTGGTATTTGCTGATGAGAAGTTGAA
>CAZPTJ010000210.1:0-5784 GCA_964589085.1 uncultured Flavobacteriaceae bacterium
TCAAAAACTGTTGAACTATCATCATTTTCTTTTGATTTAGGTTCTTTAAGCCCAAGTATTACTTCTTGAAATGCTTTATCCAGTTCCTTTAATCGGATAGGTTCAGCGATGGGTGTGTTATGCGCAGGAAACACTTTTTGTATTTTGGTTTCGAGAGACGCTAAGCGTTGGATACTTTTTGCATAAGCTTCCAGATCCGTACCTTCATCAAATAACCAGATAGGGCCTTCATAGAAAGTGTCTCCGGTCCATAAATAACCATTTTCTTCATCCCATAAGGCAATAGCATCTGGTGTATGCCCCGGAACAGCAATAATTTGCATTCTGCGATTTCCCAGATCAATGATACTTCCATCACCTACAAAGTCAGAAATAGGGAAGGGGTTAATATGATAGGTAGTGGTATCAAAAAATGGTAATTTTTCCTTACAAAAGGCAGCACTAGTGACTTCGTGTTTTACAAAATCATGAGGCAATCCCTTTGCAGAACGAGATTTGGTAAATGCAGTATTCATCGCAAGGATATTCTCAAACTCATAATTACCTCCTATATGGTCATAATGTGTATGGGAATTGATTACGGTAACGGGAAGTTGGGTGAGTTCGGTGACTAGTGTCGCTATGGATGATAATCCCATACCCGAATCAAAAAGTAGTGCTTTTTCCGTTCCAAGGATCAGGTAAGAAATGACTTCCTGAAAGTTATAAGGTTCCGCAATGGCATATACCTGATCACCGACCTGATACACCTTAAACCAATCACTTTTAGTATCCACTTCTTGCAGGGTTTCAAACGGAGTGCGTAGTGTTTGATTACACCAATAGGTGTCTTTTTTCTTAATAGTAGAATGACAGCCTAATACACCAATAGCTAAACCAAAAAGTAAGAGAAAGGAAGATGGTAATTTCATAGTACTGCCAATTTAACAAATTGAAAGGTGATTACCATAATAACTGTATAGGTAAGGTGTATTAAACCTAGTCTTTACGCTTAAACTGATACACATAACCGATACCAATTTCTGAAAAATCTGCCTGTCCAAGATTGGCATTAATAAATACACCACCATAGATATTATGCTTCACAAAAGTGTCAGTTCCAAAAATATAATACTTCAATCCTAGACGTGTGGCTATCGCATTTTTTAATTCAAACTTAGAATTAAACTCCCCAAGCTTAAAAAAATCAGGAATTTCCCTTGGAACAAAGTCATAACCTTCATTAAGTCTCCAATCAATACGATAGGCGGGCTTGTGAAAATTTCCACCAACCATTAATTCAATACCGATGTGGTTGAGTTGTAATTCACCCTTTATAAAGACTCCATAATTGGAAGCATTATTCCAAGGGTTATCTCTAAATGATGCAAACTCCTGTCCATCACGTACAAGAAATTCATTATCACGTATATAGTCATAATAATGTTCATACAGTCTATAAAATGCACCAATACCTATTTTAAATATATTATTATAAACCCGTCCATATTCGGCAGAGATGGTATAGACTTCCTTTTTATTATTAAAAGGAAAACCATCATTTAATACGTTTTGTCCAATGCCTGTCCGTACAGCGATATATTGATGCCTGGATCGATGGAGTGGTTCCAGCGGATTTTCTGAACGCTCTGTTTTTTGCCATCTTTTGAGTTCTGCGGAAGCACTCAGTAAAAACGAGTTAAATCCATTATTGGGTAATCCGGTATGCCCGTTAGAATGATGGAAGACACCAAGTCCAATTTTATAATCTACACGTTTGCGTTTCAGAATAGTATAGTGTAAAAAAGCCCGGAATGACCAGGTGAGATCTGTACTTACAGCTCGGTTAAAGAAGTTAGTGTCAAAATCATATTTTTCTGTAAAATAGGAACCACCTATTCCAATATTTGCCCGTAACTGTTGTTTTTTAAAAATAGGAAAGTCTATAAATGGCATTATGGTAAATGCACCACCCAGGCTTTCTGAATTACCAAAATCAGTATATCCCGCACTTATTCCGGTCCGTACATCCTTAAGGCGTTGTGCCCACTCCTGCGTATTTTTAGTATGGTTCCAGGCAAAACTAAAAAAGACTTGTTTTTGTAAATCTCGATCAGGAAAACTTGAATTAGATGGAGCAGAAGCACCTATTAGTAATTCAGGAATAATCACATAATCAGGAGCTTCCTGAGCAAAAACATTCCATGAGCTATAGCTCAGTATAAAAGATAGTAGGATTTTCTTAAGCATAGTCTATATACATTCGGCGCGGGGGCAAATGAACACTCAACATATGTTTGCTTTGTTAAGTGGGTGTTAATATAGTTAATTATATTTACTAGCAAGATATCATGATCACATGGAAACAATAATAACTTGGTTGGATAATAGTATAGCCCAATTTTCTTCATTTATATGGGGATTGCCTTTACTTTGTTTATTGATAGGAGGTGGGGTGTTTCTACTTTTTTATTCTCGTTTTCTACCATTCCGTTATTTAGGTCACGCCATTAAAGTGTTGCGTGGTAAATATGATGATCCCAATGATCCTGGACAGATTAATCATTTTCAAGCATTGACAACAGCTTTATCGGCTACAGTAGGGATGGGTAATATTGCTGGAGTTGCAGTTGCGATAACTATTGGAGGTCCGGGAGCAGTATTCTGGATGTGGATCAGTGCTGTTGTGGGAATGGCAACTAAATTTTTTACGGGAACACTGGCCATTATGTACCGCGGGAAAGATAGCGATGGAGAAACACAGGGTGGTCCCATGTACTTTATCATTGAAGGTATGGGTAGAACCTGGCGTCCACTAGCTGTATTTTTTAGTGTTGCCGGTTTGATAGGGGCATTACCTGTTTTTAATGTTAATCAGTTGACACAGGCTATTAATGATATTTTATTAGTGCCACAAGGTATTGAAACGGGTTTGATTTCTAATTTGGGTATAGGCATTGTGCTTGTTATTATCACCTCATTTGTTATTTTGGGCGGTTTAAATAGGATTAGTAAAACTGCTACTAGATTGGTGCCGACAATGGTAGTACTTTACTTTCTTGCTGTTTTGATCATTTTGGGTGCACACATAGATGTCGTTCCTCGTTATCTCGGGTTAATTTTTACCGATGCTTTTGCTGCCGAAAATTTTAAAGGAGAGCCTATTTTTGGAGGTATTCTAGGAGCATTAATTGTTTTAGGAATTAAGCGAGGTGCATTCTCCAATGAAGCAGGTATTGGTACAGCGCCTATGGCTCATGGTGCTGCAAAAACAACGCAACCTGTGCGGGAAGGTTTAGTGGCGATGTTAGGTCCAGCTATTGATACACTGATCGTATGTACCTTAACGGCACTGGCTATTCTCGTTACAGGAGTATGGCAAACGTCTGGAGATAATGGAGTGAGTCTTACAGCTTCTGCTTTCGCGAAAGCGATGCCAGGTATCGGAAAATATATTTTATTGATTTGTATTGCTGTGTTTAGTGTATCATCCTTGTTTTCATATTCCTACTATGGTACAAAATGTTTAGGGTTTATTGCTGGTGCGAAAAACAAAAAAATCTACACCTATTTTTATATTATAAGTATTCTTCTCGGAGCCACAACTTCACTTGATATGATGATTAATCTCATCGACGGTGCTTTTGCCTTAATGGCTATTCCAACGATGATCGCCACTTTGTGGATGGCACCACGGGTGATGCGAGAGGCAAAACGATATTTTAGGGCATTGAAATCCTAGAATTACTGTTTTTCAACGTTCAAAAAATGAAGGTAGTTGTTGTTTTATAAAGTAAGTCCATCCACCGATGCAACTCTCCCGTTTAAATTCTGGGATATCTTGCGGAAAATCTTCAAGGATCGTATTTGTTAGGGTTAAAATTGTTTTTTGATCTTGCTGATTTAATCCAAAAGTGACCTTAGCACTTCCTGAATATTCAGGATAACTCCAGTGATAAGTGATTTTTTGTAATGGAACGATATCTATGATTTTCCATACATGGGTGAATTGACGGCCTTCATTGATGATTAAAAACCTAGTTTCAAAATTAAGCTCCGGTTTAAACTCTGGAATGTTCTCAAAAAACCATTGACGCATAGAATCCAATTGCGTAATAGCATCCCACACTTTCTGAATGGATTGGTCAAATGTTTGGGTAACGATAATTGGTGAATCAGTAGCTTTCATAATTGGTTATTTATAGTTGATCTGATGTCAAATGCAAAATGTTCTATTTGCTAGAGCTGACTTCACTTAAGTTTTCCAGCATCGTAGGAATTAATTCGGATATGGTAGGATGTGGTTGTACAGAATCTCGAATAATAGTATACGGAGCGTCGGCATACATCATATTTAAAATACTACTAATGATTTCATCACCTCCAACACCTAAAACAGTTGCGCCCAAAATTTTCTGTGTCTTTGCATCAATAATGGTACTCATAAAGCCTTTTGTCTCCCCCTTTTCTTTAGCTCTAGCAATGCGACTCATCGGTCTTTTTGCCTCCAGGATTTCATATCCTTTTTTGAGAGCTTCTTGTTTAGTCATTCCTGCACGCCCTAAAGGTGGGTCCACAAATAAACCATAGGTTAGAATACGATCGGAGACTTTACGGTCTTTTCCATCAAATTTATTTTCTGCTACAATTTCATAATCATTATAAGCGGTATGTGTAAAAGCACCTTTACCATTACAATCACCTAGAGCATATACATCTGCTACCGAAGTTTGCAAATAATCATTAACTTCTATAAAGCCCCTCTCATTTGTTTTGATATCCGTACGTTCCAGATTTAAAAGATCGGTATTTTGTCTTCTTCCGACTGCAAGAAGAAGATGTGAACCAGTAATTTCAGGGGATCCTTCATTACAGTCAACAGTAACCGAGATTTGCCCGTTGTCAACTTGTTTTCCGCTTATGCAATTAGCATTTAAGCGAAATTCAATGCCTTCTGCTCTTAAAAAACTTAGAATATGTTGACTTACCTCAGTATCTTCTCTTTTGATGATTGTAGAACCTCGCTCTATAATGGTCACTTTACAACCAAACCTTCTAAACATCTGTCCGAACTCCAAACCTATATAACTACCACCCACGATAATCAAATGCTCCGGAAGACTTTCTAATTGGAGAATAGACTGATTGGTTAAATAATCTACGTCTTCAAAACCTTCAGGAATGAATGGACGCCCCCCTACATTAATATAGATTTCATCACCAGTAAGTTGCTCACCATTGACCACTATGGTTTTATTTCCTTCAAAACGAGCTTCCCCTTTATACAGGGTGATATTTTCATTTTTTTCAACGCCTCCTGTAATCCCATCAACAGATTTTTTAATAAGCGCATCTTTACGCGCTTTTACTTTTTGTAAATCTACTGTTGCTCCTTCAGGAATGAGCACCCCTAATTCTTCTCCATGTTGTGCATCCCACATTCTGCGAGCACTAGCGACATAAGTTTTAGTTGGGGTACAGCCTATATTAAGACAAGTGCCTCCCAAATGTTCTTTTTCAATAAATGCAACTTTTTTTCCCTTTGAAGCCATCTTAAATACTAATGGCGTTCCGGCTTGACCTGACCCTATAATAATTGCATCATAATGTGATGAAGACATATGTTTTTATATTATGAATCAGTAGTGTCCGGCAAAAAACCCTTCAATTTCCTCAAGCCTCTATGCATACTGATGTTTGACCCATTTTCAAAAAACAACCCCTTGCTATTTAGAAATCGAGAAATATCGAAGTATAAGCCTTATGTTGATTTTGTAAAAATCATATAATCAACATCATAAAAAT
>CAZPTJ010000211.1:0-5757 GCA_964589085.1 uncultured Flavobacteriaceae bacterium
CACAAAATCAAGAGTATCGCAAATGAAAAAACCGTCCAAAATTACTTTCTGGACGACCTCCTCTTTTTTATTTGAATAAGTCTAGACCTGGGATATTTGGCATACCTTCTTTAGCTACAGCTGCCATTTCGGTATCATGAATTGACTGTGCTTTTTCTAAAGCCTTGTTAATTGTGAGTAATAAGTAATCTTCCAACTGCTCAACATCTTCAAGTGCACTAGCATTTATTTGAATCTCTTTGAGACGACCATTTGCACTAGCCGTAACTTTAACTAAATTTTCAGATGAATTCTCATCTACATATATACTTTTGAGACGTTCTTTAGTTGCTTCAGCCTTGGCTTTTGCTTCTTTAAGTTTACTCATTAGTCCCATCATGTCTCCGAACATAAGAATCTATATTTATTGTAAATTGCTACAAAGATATTAATTACTTCGATTGCCTAAAATTATGAAAAAGAGTATCTCCTTAATACTGGTATGGACTATTTTTGTTTTTAGTTGCACTTCCGAAAAAAGAAATATGAAGCATACCAATGTAATACCGCCAAAGGCAGAAAAGAAATCAGTGAATCTCGAAAAGCACGGAGATATACGTGTAGATGATTATTTCTGGATGAATGAACGTGATCATCCAGAAGTGATTGATTATCTGGAAAGAGAAAATGATTATTATGAGAAGATGACTGTTCATACTAAGTCTTTTCAAGACGATTTATTTGAAGAGATGAAAGGACGTATTAAAGAGGATGATACTTCGGTTCCTTTTAAGAATAATGGATATTGGTATTATACGAGATATGAAACGGGTAAGGATTATCCTATTTTCTGTAGAAAAAAGGATTCTTTAGAGACTGCAGAAATTATAGTTTTTGATAATAATCAAATGGCTAAAGGGCAATCTTATTTTAATCAGGCGGGTTACTCTGTTTCTGAAGATAATACGATTGCTGCTTTTGGTATAGACAATGTAAGTAGAAGGCAATACACATTACAATTTAAAAATCTAGAAACGGGGACGTTATATCCGGATAAAATTGAAAATACAACGGGTAGAGCGGTATGGGCAAATGATAACAAGACGGTTTACTATTCTAAAAAAGATCCTCAGACATTACGATCGGATAAAATATATAGACATGTGCTAGGAACTTCTTCAGATGATGATGTTCTGGTTTTTGAGGAGAAAGACGAAACTTTCTATTCCTATGTGTATAAAACAAAGTCAAAAGCGTATATCGTTATTGGCTCCTCCAGTACTTTAACCTCAGAAATGCGATATGCTGATGCAAATGATGGGAACGCAGTTTTTCAGGTTTTTCAGAAACGTACCCGAGGTTTAGAGTACAGTATTTCTCATTATGAAGATGCCTTTTATATTCTTACCAATGCTGACAAAGCAAAGAATTTTAAATTGATGAAAAGTGGGATATTAGAAACCTCTCTTGATCAATGGGAGGATGTTATCCCACATAGAAAAGAAGTGTTACTGGAAGACATAGATATCTTTAAAGATTTTCTTGTTATAAGCGAGCGTAGTAATGGTCTTAATAAAATACGTATTAAACGTTGGGATGAAACAGAAGATTATTATCTTCCTTTTGATAATGAAACTTATACGGCCTTTCCAAGCACAAACATAGAGTTTAATACAACTACATTGCGTTATGCTTATAATGCTTTGAGTACGCCAAGCTCTGTTGTGGATTTTGATATGGTTACAAGACAGAAAGAGGTAAAAAAAGAACAGGAAGTATTAGGAGGGGAATTTAATAAGGACAATTATATAATGGAACGCATTTGGGCACCAGCTCGAGATGGAGTGGAGGTTCCTGTATCCATTATTTACCATAAAAATACTAAGAAAAATGGAAAGGCTCCTTTACTGCAATATGGGTATGGTAGTTATGGGAATACTATCGACCCTTCATTTTCAACTTCACGATTAAGCCTTTTGAACCGTGGTTTTATTTATGCTATAGCTCACATAAGAGGAGGAGAATATTTAGGAAGAACTTGGTATGAAGATGGAAAGCTTCTAAAGAAGAAAAATACATTTACGGACTTTATAGATGTTTCTAAACATTTAATAGATCAGAAATATACATCCCGAGATCATTTATATGCTTATGGTGGTTCAGCTGGAGGCTTACTTATGGGGGCTGTTATTAATGCGGCACCAGAACTATATAATGGTGTAATTGCCGCCGTACCTTTTGTTGATGTGGTAAGTACAATGTTGGATGATAGTATACCGTTGACAACGGGAGAATATGATGAATGGGGAAATCCTAATGATAAAACGTATTATGATTATATGAAGAGTTATAGTCCTTATGATAACACTTTCGCGAAAGCGTACCCAAATATTTTTGTAACAACGGGCTATCATGATAGTCAAGTACAATATTGGGAACCGGCAAAATGGGTTGCCAAATTAAGAGAAAACAATACAGCAAGAACGCAAATACTGTTTGACTGCAATATGGATGCTGGTCATGGCGGTGCATCAGGAAGATTTGAAGCATTAAAAGAAATTGCAAAGGATTTTGCTTTTGTTTTAGACTTGGAAGGAATTTCTGATTAAATAAATTTTTTGTAGTATTTTTGCCACGTTTTATGCATTATTTTTTTAACCAGAAAGATGTGTAAACCTAACCTAAACTTATGAAAGAACAACTTCACGTTTACGATAACGTACTTCAATTAGTTGGTCAAACACCACTTATACGTTTAAATCGCATTACCGAAAGTTTCGAAGGTCAGTTTTTTGCTAAAGTAGAAGCGTTTAATCCAGGACACTCCACTAAAGATCGTATCGCACTTCATATTATTGAAGAAGCAGAACGTAAGGGGATATTAAAGCCTGGAGATACTATTATAGAAACAACATCTGGCAATACAGGATTTAGTATTGCTATGGTAAGTATTATAAAGGGCTATGAGTGTATTCTTGCAGTGAGCTCAAAATCTTCTCCGGATAAAATAGATGCTTTGAAAGCTATGGGTGCAAAGGTCTATGTGTGTCCAGCTCATGTAAGGGCAGATGATCCAAGGTCGTATTATGAAGTAGCTAAGCGTTTGCATCAAGAAATTAAAGGTTCTGTATATATCAATCAGTATTTTAATGAATCTAATATTGATGCACATTTTAATACTACAGGGCCAGAAATCTGGAAACAAACAGAAGGGAAGATTACTCATCTGGTTGCGTGTAGTGGAACCGGAGGAACGATATCGGGCACGGCTCGTTTTCTAAAATCTATGAATCCGGATATTCAAATTCTGGGTATTGATGCTTACGGGTCTATTTTGAAGAAATATCACGAAACTCGTGAATTTGATACTAAAGAAATCTATCCATATCGCATTGAAGGTTTAGGAAAGAATCTTATTCCAACAGCTACTGACTTTGATTATATTGATCATTTTGAAAAAGTGACAGATGAGGAAAGCGCTCATACCGCTCGCGAAATTGCGTTAAAAGAAGGATTATTTGTTGGTTACACTAGTGGTGCCGCTGTACAGGGATTAAAGCAATTATACATACAAAATTACTTTGATGCCTCGAGTCATGTCGTTGTTATATTTCCAGATCATGGAAGTAGGTATATGAGTAAAGTATATTGTGATACCTGGATGAGAGACCAAGGCTTTTTTGATAGCCAAAATGAGGAAGCTGCTCAAACTATTGAATACATACGATAATTCATTTAATAAAAAATGAAAGAAACTCCCTGATACGGGGAGTTTTTTTTATATTTTTAATACATATAGCTTAAAAATTGGATTAGGTGGGATTTAATTAATTGTGTAGTTTTGCACGTCGTTAAAAAAATGTTATGAGGGATTTATTTGACAAGATATATAAGGACAAAGGACCATTAGGAAAATGGGCTTCTCAGGCAGAGGGCTATTTTGTTTTTCCTAAACTTGAAGGCCCTATTTCCAATCGAATGAAATTCCAAGGCAAAGAAGTTATTACCTGGAGTATTAACGATTATTTGGGCCTTGCAAATCTTCCTGAAATACGAAACATTGATGCTAAGGCTGCAGCTAGTTATGGCTCAGCATACCCTATGGGGGCTCGTATGATGAGTGGTCATACAGATCTTCATGAACAATTACAGAATGAACTGGCTAGTTTTGTGAGTAAAGAAGCCGCTTACCTTTTAAATTTCGGATATCAAGGTATTCTTTCTACAATTGATGCTTTGGTAGGTAAGGACGATGTTATTGTATATGATGTTGATGCACATGCTTGTATTATAGATGGCGTTCGATTGCATTTAGGAAAACGATTTACATATAAACATAACGATCTTGAAAGTATAGAAAAGAATCTTGAGCGTGCTACTAAAGTTGCTGAACAAACAGGAGGAGGTATACTTGTAATCTCTGAGGGCGTTTTTGGAATGCGTGGAGAACAAGGAAAGTTAAAAGAAATTGTAGCACTTAAATCAAAATTTAATTTCCGCCTATTAGTTGATGATGCTCATGGGTTCGGAACGCTTGGGGCTACAGGAGCAGGAGCAGGAGAAGAACAAGGTGTTCAGGATGATATAGATGTATATTTTGCCACATTTGCAAAATCTATGGCAAGTACCGGAGCATTTATTGCAGGAGATCAGGAGATTATGGATTATTTGAAATATAATCTAAGATCACAGATGTTTGCAAAATCATTACAAATGCAATTAGTTGTGGGAGCATTGAAGCGTTTAGAAATGCTTCGTACTATGCCCGAATTACGGGAGAAGCTTTGGAGAAATGTAACTGCATTACAAGGAGGATTGAAAGATCGTGGTTTTGATATAGGGACTACCCAAAGTTGTGTTACCCCTGTATATCTTAAAGGAAGTATTCCTGAGGCAATGGCTTTAGTAAAAGACTTAAGAGAAAATCATGGTATTTTCTGTTCTATCGTTGTGTATCCTGTCATTCCCAAAGGACTTATTCTATTACGTATGATACCTACGGCTTCACATACCCTGGAAGATGTTGAAGAAACTTTAAATGCTTTTGAGGCTATACGCGAACGATTAGACAACGGAACCTATAAAAGATTATCAGCAAATGTAGCTGCAGTTATGGGCGCTTAAGCAAAAGACCATATTATAAAAAAAACAAGAGGTTGTCTAAAAAGGCAGCCTCTTGTTTTTTTTGATATAATTTTTGGTTTTGTTAATTTCATGGTATGAAAGCAAAGCCAGTTTGGAAGACCAATCACCAATCCCAGTTAAGTATTCTCCCTCCTAGTTACGATGATTTTATTAGTCATTAGTGGATAATGACATCAAAACAATGAAGGGAATACGCACTTAAAATATTTTATGTAAGAATCTAAAAGAACGCCCCTATACTTGTGGACGCTCAAGTTTATAACAAGATGTAAAAACAATAAGCGAGACAGTGAATTTCTGCGAAATTCGACTCCTAATTTGCTATCTTCGAGTTACAATCGGAAATTCCTGCGGAATTTACCGCTTACTATTTTTACACTGACCGTATAAGCAATATTTTAAAATATTAAAATCATTAAAAGATTATAATAAAGGTTTAATACTTGCTATTATAGCTGACAAAAATTTTAAAGAGAAACATGGGCTAATAAATGAAACAGGAGAATTTGTTGTTGAAGTTGGACAATCGAAGTTCTAATAATCCGCAATTACACCCTTATAAGACTCAAAGCTAAAGCCAAAGAAAACTATGCTCACCAGAAGGTATAGCTAAATCAATATAAAATAACACTC
>CAZPTJ010000212.1:0-5757 GCA_964589085.1 uncultured Flavobacteriaceae bacterium
TCAAGGTTTTTTCATCAAAATCTGCATGTAGATGTTTTGCCAGAACTTTACCAAAGGGTTATGTTGCCCATTTGTCCGGTTGATATTTCCGTTCAAAAACCATTTCGTAAAAACTACCCTAACTCGCTGGTTACCTTTGCCCACCATATCAAGGCTAGGCGCTTAGAACAAAATCTTACCAAAGTAGATGTGGCTAAAATCTTCAATGTATCTCATAACACGGTATGGGAATGGGAGGATAGAGGAAAAGTACCTTTTGCTCCGACAATGAAGAAAATTATTGAATGGCTGGGGTACGTGCCGCCATTAGGTGTTGATCCTAAAACTTTGGGAGGACGGTTGTTTACCTATCGTTGTACTCACGGATTAGGTCAAAAGAATATTGCGCAGATGTTGAGGATAACGAGTTTGAATGTTGTTAAGATTGAAAGAAATGAGCTTACTAAATCTTTCTATTGTGAAAAGGTAGAGGATTTAATCTCTTAGGTTTTAATTCCCTGATGCTTGCATCGCTTTTTAGAGGAAAGTTTGAAAACGGATGGTTTTCGATTTAGAAATCATATTCCTCTGAATGCCTCGTATGCTTGCATCGAGGTAGTTTACTTAGCAATTCATTTGACTGATGTAAACCTCTTCTTTCAAAACAAATCAAAAAGGAAATCTTTATCGGGTGACACCCTTAATTATTTAGCTTCTCAATATATTTAATGTAATCATCAAAACCTGATCAAAATGAAAAAGACA
This sequence comes from uncultured Flavobacteriaceae bacterium, assembly GCA_964589085.1. Taxonomy (GTDB): domain Bacteria; phylum Bacteroidota; class Bacteroidia; order Flavobacteriales; family Flavobacteriaceae; genus Dokdonia. The sequence continues at coordinate 745 of CAZPTJ010000212.1, forward strand.
CTTCATTTCCTAAGTATTTTATCATTTTTATTTTTAATGCTGTTCCTATGTGGAATGTACTGATCAAGTTTTAATACGAACAACGTTATTTTTAACTGATGGACGTTCTTTTTCAACAAACAGTTTAAGCTCATTGACGGCTGATTTTGGAACCGTACCTTACATGATTCGGTTATCAAGACAATAGTCAATATTATATTTTAGTATAATAAAATACACCCAACTTATAGTTGGAATCTGTCGCATTAATATTGGATAAAGTGATCAGAATAGACATTAATGATCTACAGAGAATTTAATAGGCATAGATTGGACTCACATTAAATGAGTCTTTTAGAAAATTATTTGACTTTTTTGGGTAAGATTTTTAATATCTCATTAACGGTATTATATAATAGCATCTAAAAATTTTATAATCTGTATGTTATTATACAATTTGAATCTTTAAGTGGGATCACCAACAAGACCAGGTTCAGAGATTATGTTATGACCTATATATTATGTCTATGCCATTTAAGATTTATAAAAATCAAGATGAAATAATTTTAAGTATGAACCTGTATAACCACAAAAATTAAGCACTATGAAAGCTAATGTATATAAATCAATTATTTCTTCTTTGTTTTTATTAGTAATAAGCCTTAATACTAATGCACAAATTATAGATATAGATGGCGGTTTAGGAGGTGGGTCCGTAACTATCTCCGGACCTAGTTCAGCTACGATAAATGAAACAAAGGTTTATTCTGCTTCTTCTAATGGATTCATTTTTAGCAGCAACTGGTCTGTTACCGGAGGCATCATTTTAAGTCAAAGTAATTTCTCCGCATCCATAAAATGGACAAGTGCGGGGTTTCAATCTGTAGATTATACAGCTAATACGTTTAATGGTCCTGTACAAGGCTCTTTATTCGTTAATGTTTCTGGGGCTACTGCACCGCTAACTCCTCCTATTCCAACTAACATAGGACAAAGTTGTACAGGTGCTAGTCTACAACGAGGTAATCCACCCTCAGGAGTAACGTGGTATTGGCAAGGTACAAATGCTAATGGAACCAGTACTTCAAATTCACAGATTATTTATAATTTAAATACAACAGGGAGATATTATTTAAGAGCTAGAAATAATAGCACGGGAATTTGGAGTATAAATTCAGCATCATTACAGGTTACTTTTGGAACTATAGGAGGTAGTACCTGGTACGCAGATACCGATGGAGATGGTTTAGGCGACCCTAACAATACTACAGTATCTTGTTCACAACCTTCAGGATATGTGTCAAATAGTAATGACCAGTGTCCTAACGAATCTGGTACGGCACAGAATAATGGTTGTGCTCCTGTTAATGGACCTGTTGATCAAAATTTCCAAAAAACAATTCAGCCATTAGAGCCGATTACTATAAGTGGCCTTAATCTTAGTGTTAACCCAATAAGTAAACTCGAAGGGGTTACCTATTTTGATGGTTTTGGTAGAGCAAAACAGTCGGTAGCTGTTCAGCAGAGTGGCACAGGCAAGGACATTATACAGCATATTGAATACGATCAATTTGGTAGGGCTTCAAAAAATTACCTGGCTTTACCAACTTCACAGGATGATGGTTATTATGTTTCAAATGCACAATCTCAGATAGCTACTTATTATCAAAATAATTATGGAGATCAGCATCCTTTTTCAGAGATACGTTATGAAGCATCTCCGATGAATAGGAAATTAGAATCTTCCGCACCTGGAGATACCTGGCAATTATTAGGTAATTCAGATAGTGATCATACTACCAAGTATGATTACCAGGCTAATGTTGCTGATGAGGTAATGCGTTTTGATATTAATGAAAGCGGCCCTTTTACACAATCGTATTACAATCCTGAAGAATTACTAAAAAACGTAATAAAAAATGAAAATTGGACAATAAGTGACGGATTATTAAATACAAAAGAACTATTTACAGATAAAAACGGTAGAAAAGTAGCTGAATTTAGTTATGTAGAAGCTGTAAATGGTACTGTAGAAAAGCTCAGTACCTATTATGTGTATGACGATCCTGGGAATTTAAAATATATACTCCCTCCTAAATTATTTAATAACTCCCAAGGAGTAGATATTACACAAGATTACAACGCTTATTGGCCTTTAAATGATTTTATTACAACTACAGGTATTGGCGGAAATTTAATTTTCGAAGCTAATAGTGAAACAAATACCATTACAATACAGTATTTACAGGGTATAGGTTCACCCTTTTCTGAATATACGTTAAGGTCACAGATCATAAAGCCTATAGATGTATCCCTCCCAGATATGTATTTAGGAGAAATTATGGCTTTTAATGGAGCATTAAGAGCAACCATTCAAGTTGGTGAAGCATCTATTGCTGATGGAAATTTAGTAATTACGAGAACATCTACAGCTCATTTTTCTCAATTTTCGAGAAATATTACTGTAGAATTGTCGGGATCCGGTATTACGCAAACAAATCTAGACGATCTGGCTTTTCAGTATAAGTATGATCAATTCAATCGCCAGATCGAGCAAAAAGTACCGGGTAAAGATTGGGAATATATGATTTATGACCAGCTAGATCGTCCATTCCTCACTCAAGATGCTAATTTAAAAGCGCAGGACAAATGGTTATTTAATAAATACGACGCCTTTGGACGTGTTGTATATACCGGTCTATATACTAATAGTGCATCGAGAGCCTCACTACAAGCTCAGGTTGACAACTTTATCAATTCAAGTAATAATACAGCTAATGCTGAATCTCGGACAACAAATACATCTACTATAGGAGAGGTTACTATTAATTATAGTAATAGTGCATTTCCAAATACAAGTTTAGAAGTCTTAACAGTAATTTATTTTGATGATTATAATTTTGCAGATCCAGATAAACCTGCTACACCTATTACTATTTTAGGAGAACAGGTTACAAATCGAACTAAAGGTCTATTGACGGCAACCTGGACAAAAACCTTAGGAGCCAATACCTGGAGTAAAAACTACAATTTTTATGATAATAGAGGTCGAGTTATTTATGCTTATGATAAAAACCATTTAGGAGGCTATACAGAAAACAAAAGCGAACTTGACTTTAGAGGTAAAATTGTATACTCAGAGACTACACATAAGCGTATAAACTCCACCACAAATCTAAGCATTAAAGACCGCTTAGAATATGATCAGGTAGAACGCCCTAAAAGACACTATCAAAGAATAAACAGTCAAAATGAAGTTCTTATTTCTGAGAATTCCTATAACGAGTTAGGTCAGTTAGAGACAAAAGCTTTGGGAGGCAATTTAAATTCTAACCTACAAGCTGTTGACTATACGTATAACATCCGTGGGTGGATTACTCAGGTAAATGATGTTAATAATTTAGGAACAGATGTATTTGCCTATAACCTTAAATATGATGAAGCTGTGCAAGGTACAGCTGCTGTGGGTAACTTATATAATGGTAACATCAAACAAGTTATTTGGAAATCTGCACAAAATAATCTTAAAAAATCCTATGCTTTTGAGTATGATAAACTCAATCGTTTTAAAAGATCCAAATACCGGGAAAACAATAACCTGACAGGTGGAACAGGTAAATTTGAAACCTATGATATTGATTATGACCCTAATGGTAATATTAAAGGCGTAACCCGAAACAATCAATCGGGATCTCAAATGGATCGATTAACCTACACTTATGATAATGGTAATAAGTTATTAGCCATAAATGATGCCACAAATAATACACTGGGTTTTAATGATGGCTCTAATTCAGGAAATGATTATGGCTACGATGCTAACGGGAATCTTATAAGTGACTCAAACAAAAACATTACAAATATTGAGTACAACTATTTAGATCTTGTAGAACGTGTTACGTTTAGTGATGGGAGCAAAATAGAATTTACCTATGACGCCAATGGGACTAAGCTTCAAATGAAGAATACCTTAGGTCCACTGGGTAATACGACCACTACTGACTATTTAGGAGGTTTTCAATACACCAATGCTCAATTAAAATTCTTTCCGACGCCACAAGGATATGTTATAAAAAATGCTGGAGCATTTAAATATGTGTACCAATATAGAGATCAGTCAGAAAACAATCGATTGAGTTTTTCAGATACTAATGGTGATGGTAATATAGATCCAGCAAGTGAAATCTTATCCAATACCGATTATTATGTGATGGGACTTATTCACCAAGGGGAGTTTATATCCGGTTTAGCATCTAATTATAATTATAAATATCAAGATAAAGAGCAATTACAATTTTCAGGTTATAATATGTACGATTTTGGTAGTCGTATGTATGACCCTGCTGTAGGACGTTGGTTTAATCCAGATCCACAAAATCAATTCTATAGCCCCTATCTGGCTATGGGTAACAATTATATAATTGTTGTTGATCCTGATGGAGAATTTATCCACCTAATCGCTGCTGCTATTGGAGGTGTTGTCAATGTTATTTCTAATATAGATAATATAGATAGTTTTGGAGATGGATTAGCTTACTTCGGTATTGGTGCTGTTGCCGGTGCTGTAACTATAGGGAATCCGGTAGCTGGTGCTGCTATTTTATCTGGAGGCAATAGCATTTACTCACAATATGATCAAACTGGTACTGTAGATCCTGTTAGAGTTCTTCAAGATGCTACCATTGGTGCTGCAACATCTTATTTTGGAGGCCAATTATCAAAAGCTATTCAACCATTATCCGATAAACTATTTAGTAATATCGGAAGTCAAATAGTTAGAGAACAACTTACAAATGCTGTAACCAATACAGTTTCTGGGTTTGGATTAACCACAGTTTCTGGTTTAGCACAAGGGCAAAGTTTAAAAGAATCTGTTAATCAGGCCTTAGAAGGTATCCCACAATCTATAGCAATTAGTGTAGTTAATACAAGTGTTCAACAAATAACAAGATATTATGCTAATAAAGAGGATATAGGGAGACAGCTAAATGAAGAAGAAATTAGGCGTAGGAATAATGATCCAGATTTAAATCA
>CAZPTJ010000213.1:0-5743 GCA_964589085.1 uncultured Flavobacteriaceae bacterium
AATATATTTTTTTATGTATTTTTGATATAGTAGCATAGTATATCATATACTTTATTCATTAGTTTTCATAAACAAAAACCAACACCTATGAATTTTACAAAACTCAAACTTCTTTTGGTTTCTATTTGCATAGCTGTTTCCGGATATCTTCAGGCACAACAGACGGTTTCCGGGACAGTTGTTGAAGAATTAGGTCCTTTACCTGGAGTAAACATTCTTGTAAAAGGCACTCAAAATGGCTCCACTACAGACTTTGATGGAAATTATACCATTTCCAATGTTCCAGAGGATGCAGTACTCATATTCTCTTATACAGGATTTGTTACCCAAGAAATTTCAGTTAATGGCCAAACAACTATTAATGTAACTTTAAAAACAGATGCAGCCACACTAGATGAAGTTGTTATTGTTGGTTTTGGTGCTCAATCCAAACGTGAAGTTACCGGAGCAATTTCAAAGATAAAAGCAAAAGATATTGCTCAAATTGTTACGGCCAATCCCACAACAGCATTACAGGGAAAACTTGCCGGAGTACAAGTAGAGAGTGCTGGTGGTGCTCCAGGAAGTTCGACTAACGTCTTTGTAAGAGGTGTAAGTTCACTTACAAACTCTTTTCCTTTATATGTTGTTGACGGTACATTAGTCGATGATATCAATTTCTTAAATCCAAAAGACATTATAGACTTGCAGGTCTTGAAAGATGCAACATCTGCTGCTATTTATGGTTCCAGAGCTGCAAATGGTGTGATTATCGTAACGACAAATAGAGGAGTCAAAAACAGTACACCCACGGTTAATGTGGATATTAGAGGTGGAGCAAACACACAAACCAGAGAATTAGATTTTCTTAGCGGATCTGAATTTGTTGATTTCCTAAACCAGCGTCTTATTAATGATGGTTTTGAAGGAAACATTCCCTTTAATGGTGTGGACACAGACTTCCAAGATCTTAGCATAAATACAGGATACATTCAGGACTATGGTTTCAATGTTTCTGGGGGAGGTGAAAACTCATCCTTTTACTTTAGTTCTAATTATTATCGAGAAGAGGGATTACTTATAAGTGAAAATTTTGAAAGAAGAAACGCTAGATTAAACAGTTCCTTCAATATTGGGAAAATTAAGATTGAAGAATCTTTCAATTTCTCTGAAAATCGATTCACAAACAATCAGGCTTTTGGAAATCAAGGAGCTACCGCCCCTGTACTACGTCCATTTGCACCTGAAAATGAAGGTGGTTTTGAAGCGATTGACGGAAATGTATTTGGTATAGGAGGAACCAATAAGTTCGCCAATGCTCAATTACTGGATGACGACAATACAGAACGTAATTTCTTGGGGAATCTTAACATTTCTTATGAAATTATAGAAGGTCTTACAGCTAAAATCAACTTTGGTTTAGATTATACAGATATTTTTAGAAATACATTTCTACCGACATTTTTTCAAAGTAACACAGATGCAACTAATAATATTAACGAAGCAAATGACCTTACTGAAGTTCGTGGAGAGATCGCATCAACCAATATCGAACCTACGATCAATTATAAACGTACGTTTGGCAAACACGGCATAGATGTACTTTTAGGAGGTGCTCGCTTGGAAACAGACACTAACCTCTTAGCAGTATATGCTCAGGGTTTACCCAGTAATAATATTACAAACATTAGTAACTTTACAGATCAGGTTGAAAATACTGGGGGTGGTCGATTCCTATCACGACTATTTTCAGCATATGGACGTATAAATTATAAATACGACAACAAATACCTATTCACAGGTATTATAAGAAGGGATGCTACTTCGCGATTCTCTTCAGAAAATGACCTTAACTCTGATGTATTCCCTTCCTTTTCTTTGGGATGGATTATAAGTGAAGAAGACTTTTGGCCTGAAAACAGTCTTATTGACAATCTTAAAATACGTGGAGGATATGGTCAACTAGGATCTCAAAATGTGAATGATTTTGTATTCCAATCTGTACTTAATCCCGCTTCAAATGTTGCGTTTGCAGGAACTCCTGATCAAGGGTTTGCCATTACATCCTTAGTAGACGAAAACATAAGTTTTGAGACTTCAACAACGATTAATTTTGGGGTTGATTTGGGGCTTCTTGACAACAATCTGAAAATTGGATTAGATTACTTTACAAGAGATAATGACGATGTGCTTTTGGCTGTAGCGATTCCAGCTTCTAATGGATCTGCAACACCTATAACACAAAATGCAGCTTCCATTAACAATAGAGGTTTTGAATTAGAAGCACAATATACTCATGACACCGAGAGTGATTTCAAATTCAATATCGGAATCAATTTTGCTTCTATTGATAACGAACTGACCTCTTCTCCTAATCCTATTGTAGGTCCTGCAATTAACGAGGAACAAACTCGTGTAAATCGATTTGAAGAAGGCGAGCCTTTAGGCTTCTTCTTTGGTTTCAGAACAGATGGCATATACAATAGTCAGGCAGAAATAGATAATGATCCATTCCTGGCCAATGACCCTGATAGACGTGCCTTACTTCAACCTGGTGATTTCAGAAGAATTGACATTAATGGTGATGGTCGTATTGATGACAGTGACCAAACAAATTTGGGTGACCCTACACCTGATTTTACCTATGGAATTAACTTCAATGCCACTTATAAAAAATGGGATTTCAACTTATTTTTTAATGGTGTTCAGGGCAATGAGATATATAATGTTACGCGCTTCTTCGGTGTGTTCTTTGCAGATGACAACAAATTGGGATTAGTAAGAGATGCCTTTACACCTCAAAATACTAATACAAATATACCGAGAGTCTCCAATCTCGATCCTGCAGGAAATCAATTACCATCTGATTTCTTTGTTGAAGATGGATCTTTCTTTAGATTAAAAACACTTGAAGTAGGCTATGATCTCACCGATTTTGTTGGTGCCAAATGGGTCAATAAAACAAGAGTATTTTTTAATATGCAAAACGTATTTACCATTACTGGATATTCAGGTTACGATCCTGAGGTCGGAAGTACTTCAGGTGCTCAGGCCGATGCAGATACTGGATTTTTTGGCTTTAGAGGAATAACCAATCCTATATTTGGCAGAGGTCTTGATGTACGGGCACAACCTCGTCCCAGAACGTTTATTGCAGGAATTCAATTTTCATTTTAATTAAATTAGTACACTAAAATAAAAGTTATGAAAGCAAAATATAAATTACTTGTTGCGTTTACGGGGATTTGCTTATTTCTCACCATCTTTAGTTGTAATGAAGATGAACTACTTGAAATAAGTAATCCAAATGCTGTTGCTGAGCCTGAATTTTTTCAGACAGAAGCTGATTTTAGGTTAGCTGTAAATGGAATGTTTCATCCTATAACTGCCGTCTTCTTTTGGGGACGTGTAGCACATACTGGCCCACTACTCCGATCAGATGCATTCAATGTTGTTCCTTTCCAGCAAAATACCACACTATCCACTTTTGAAGGACAACCCGGTATTGCACGTTGGTCTGTAGATATGTATCCACAGCTTTATCAATCTATCTTCAGAGCAAATACAATTATAGAAAGTGCAGCTACTAATGAAACATTAAGCGATCAAGCCAGAAATGAAATTGTAGGGCAGGCTCACTTCCAAAGGGCTTTTTCCAATTGGTATCTACGCTATTTTTGGGGTACCGCTCCCTTAATTATGAGTACTCCAGAAAGTTCAGATGATTTCTTCCCTACTAATGCTACACCCCAAGAATTGGAAACAGCAATTATAGCAGACCTTACCGAAGCAATCAATCTATTACCGGCACAATGGCCAGATGCAGATCTAGGGAGACCTACATCTGGATCAGCTCTTGCGTTAAGAGGTAAAACCCATTTATATATTGGAGATTTTGCAAATGCTGCCACAGATTTGTTAAGAGTTACCACAGACTTTTCTTATGGTCTACTTCCTGCTTCTCAATATGATGATAATTTTACAACAACCAATGAAAACAACATAGAATCTGTATATGAATTGCAATTTTTAGGACAAGATAATTTCATATGGGGTTCCGATATTCCAGGAACAGGCACTCAAGGTAATTACTTTATTGATTATGCCCCTCCAACATTAAGTCCTGACAATGGCCACTTTATTAATCCACATATTCTTCAGGTATTTGAAGATAATGGAGATATGGTGAGACGAAATGCCACTATCGCATTTGATTATCCTGGAGCTACTGGGTATGGAGGACTTCCTTTTACAGAAGATTTTGCCAATGATATTGCGCAGGCTAATCAAATTAATGTGCCCGCACTCTTTACGAGAAAATACGCCGCCATGGAACAAGGAGCTAGGGAAGAATTGCCTGTTTTAGGTCAGACTATTGGAAATAACTGGAGAATTATCCGATATGCAGATGTATTACTCATGCTCGCAGAAGCACTAAACGAGACAGGGGCTACAGCTCAAGCTGTTGGGTTTGTAAATCAAGTACGCGAACGAGCATTAATAGCACCCCTTGACACAGATGTTTCTCAAACTGAACTCACCCAGGCGATCATCGATGAGCGCATTATGGAGTTGACAGGAGAAGGACACAGATTTCTTGATCTGGTACGATGGAATCTAGCAGATGAAGTGCTTGGACAAGGATCGACCATTGCAGGAGGCAATCATCCAAAGTCTTTAGCAGGACCCGCTGCTTTCTTTACACTAGGACAAGATGAATTATTATGGATTCCATTGCCAGAATTACAGGCTAATCCCAACCTTTCACAAAATCAGGGATATTAAAAAATCAAAATACAGCACAAGTATTTGAAATTAGTTTGCTTTGTTTGTGGAGCAGGTTCTTCTATAGAATCTGCTCCAAATTGTAAATAAACCCTTTATCTTGAAACCGATTTTTAGCATTTGCATAGTTCTTCTATTAATCGCCTGTAAAAAGTCAGATTCACCGATCTCCTACCTATTTACAGAAATACCATCATCCCATTCTAACATTACTTTCAATAATACAATCACAGAAAATAAAGAAATTAATGTTATAGATTTTCAGTATTGTTATAATGGCGGAGGCGTAGGTATCGGTGATTTCAACAATGACGATTTACCTGACATTGTATTTTCTGGAAATCAGGTTTCAAGTGCCATTTACCTTAATTCTGGAGATTTTGTTTTTAAAGATATTTCAAAAATATCTGGCTTTACGACCACTGCATGGGTCACTGGTGTCAGCATTGTAGATATTAATGCCGATGGTTGGGACGATATTTATTTAAATGTCGGCGGCAGCGATTGTAAAGGAGATTGTCATAATCTTCTTTTTGTCAATCAAGGTGTTGATCAACATAATACACCCTCCTTTATTGAGCAGGCACAAGACTATGGATTGGATGACGGCCTGTATAGCCAGCAATCTGTGTTTTTTGATTATGATATGGACGATGACCTAGATGTTCTTATTATTCGTAATGGCAATACAAAGCGCAGTAGAAACACCCCGATACCCAAAGCTCAATTTCCAGAAACTCTCAAAGACGTCTTATTAGAGAATATAGGAACCGAAGAAGGTCATCATCCCATTTTTAAAGATGTTTCAAAAAGCAAAGGAATTAACCATTCTGGGTTTAGTCTTGGTGTAGCAATTACTGATCTTAACAACGATCATCTACCTGATATATATATTACCAATGACTTCATCACTAATGATATTATTTATTTAAATCAAGGGGCTACTCAAAATTATGCTTTCGCGAAAGCAGACGAAGAA
>CAZPTJ010000214.1:0-5741 GCA_964589085.1 uncultured Flavobacteriaceae bacterium
TAACTCAGTGCCGTAAGCCGTTTCTTTAAAAATATGTTGGGGTTTAAAAACGCCTTCCACCATTTCATCTACAAAATAGGTGTAAGGTTCAAAAGCCGTTATTTTTGAAGTTAGGGTTTGATAAAAACCAAAGTGTTTTGCGCGCCAGGTTACTTGTTCCCCTAAAGAAATAAGTCCAGTAGTCACTCCTGCGATAGCCTCTTCATATGTGTGAGCCGTCGACATTTTATGGGAATCAATACTTCTTGATAGGTCAAAGACTATTTGAGGGAATGCTTTGATAGGTGTGATAAGAACAATACTGGGCATAAGGGGTATATACTAAAAAAGGGAATCCTATTACAGATTCCCTTTTTCAATATACCTTAGTATGTGTGTTATTGTTTTACAATCACAAATTCACTACGTCTGTTTAATTGATGCTCATCCTCTGTACAGTTTTGACCACAATCTACGGCGGGATCTGTTTCTCCCTTTCCTGTACCTGCAATGCGGTTAGGGTCAATGCCTTTGCTGATTACGTAATCGCGCATTGACTTCGCTCTTCGGTCAGATAAGCCGATATTGTATTGCGGAGTTCCTCGTTCATCTGTATGTGATGAAGCTGCAATCACCATATCCGGATATTCATTCATAATACCAACCAAACGGTCTAGTTCTAAAGCTGCCTGAGGAGTTATATTCCAACGATCAAATTCAAAATAGATAGGATTTAATATGACTGCATTAGTAGTCACTAGTGGCTTTTCTTTAGCCATTACTAGTGTTCGGGATGCATTACTGTCGGTTATAACAAGTACCTGACTTGCATTTTCATAGCCTTCAGCGGTAGCATCAAGTTGATACGAAGTGTCACAATTGGAAACAAAAGAAACACTACCTAAATCATTCAAAGCTTTAACTTCAGAACGATCTGTTTTTCTATTAAGAACGACTAATGAAGCATCAGGTATTACATTGCCTTCATCATCAGTCACAAGGATAGTGATTTCTGGCTCACAAGGAGGTAATAATTCAAAGGCATAAATATCATCACTTGCACCACCCCGGTTAGAAGCTAGATATCCAGCCTTATTACCGTCATAAGGTTTGAAAGAGAAATCATCAAAACCAGTATTGATAGGAGCACCTAAGTTTGAAACTTTTCCTCCTTCAAGAGCAAAATTATCAAGTCCTCCAAAACTGGAATGACCATTACTGGAGAAGTATAACGTACCATCACTACCTACATGAGGAAATACTTCATTGTCGGGAGTATTAACGGGAGAGCCTAAGTTTTGTGGTGATCCAAATGTACCATCACTATTAATACTTACCTTCCAGATATCTCCTTTTCCAGATCCTCCCGGACGATCAGAGACAAAATATAAGGTTTTTCCATCAGGGCTTAATGCAGGATGGGCAGTTGAAAAATTGTCATCATTGAATGGAGCGCGAGTTACTTCGTACTGTCCATTTACTAAATCGGCATAATAGATTTGAAGTTGGTTAATTCCATCTTCTCCTTTTTTGAATTTACTACCGGTATAATTATTACGATCAAAATATACGCGTTTGCCATCGGCAGATTGCGTCATTATTCCTTCGTGATATTTGGTATTTATTTTTGCAGAAATACTACTTGCAGGTCCTGCTTTTCCATTTGAGGAAACTGTAGTGCTGTAAATATCTAAAAGAGATTCTCCATTCAATGCGTGTTTTTTGCGGGAACCAGTTTTCGCTGAAGCGAAATATAAATTTTCTCCATAACGTACTGCGCCAAAATCAGAATTTTCAGTATTAAAATTTACTGGTGTTACGGAATAGATGGGTCTTGCATTTAGTTTTTCTTCCAGATCATCTATATTGCTTAAATAGGATTTTGCTCTGGGATCACTAGGTTTCATGCTTATAAAACGCTGCATTTCTGCTTTATACTCATCTATTTTCCCAATAGATTTAAGTGTTCTGGCATGACCTAAAACATTTTCAGGTTTAGCTGAAGTACCTTTGGAAAGTCTGCCGTAGTAGCGTTCTGCTTCTTTGTAATTGGATACATTCTCATAGGAAATGGCCAGACGTTCAAAAGTTTCATCTGTTGATTTTCCTTTTCGGATATCTTCAAGATAATCTTCTATGGCATGGGTGTATTCCAGTCTTTCAAAATGTTTGTCGGCAGAAACTGTTCTGGAATTGTTTCTTTGTGCATAAGCCTGAACGACGATAAAGAGTGCTAAAAAGAGTATACTATTTTTCATCTGTTATTTTTTATAGTGTAGTATCGGTCAGATGTAATATTTTTCAATGACGATGAACTATTATACGGTTAAATTACTTTTAAAAGAATCGAGGTGAACGCAACGGTTTACTACCCGGGAATATATCAAAAATGAGAAATCCTTCAAATGATGAATCGGCTACGGCTTGAATTTCTGAGGTTACACGATCATAGGCAAAACCAGCCCACATCCAAGGGGTTACCTGTACATTAACAAGACCACTGAAAGAATCATCTAAACGATAAGAGGCTCCTATTTCAAAACGATCAAAGAAGCGTGCATTCAGGTTAACATCGTAGGATATTGGTGCGTCGAAAGATGTCTTGACAAGGACAGAAGGTTTTAACTTAAAAGTCTCTGTGATATCAAATACATAACCACCAGAAAGAAAATAATGACTTACCTCTTCTCCAAACTCTATTCCATTGACATCAAGGAAGGCTCCCTGAAGGAAATTAGGTATAGATAAAGAGACATAGTAATTATCTGAATAGAAGAAGATTCCTGTTCCGAAATTTGGAAGTACTTCACTACTATTTGCAGAGAAGGCCGGATCTTCAAAGTCCTGAAGCGTAAGTCCTACCAATCCAACATTATGAAAGGTGGCTCCTGCTTTTAATCCAAAAGCAAGTTTATGTTTATTATCATTAAACCTAAGGGTATAGGAGAAATCTCCATATACATTAGTTTCAGTAAGCGGTCCTATTTCATCAGTAACAGCAGAAAGTCCTATTCCCACATTCTTACCTACGGGCAAATGACCAAATAGATTAGCTGTTGTCGGAGCACCATCAAAACCGGTCCATTGGTTACGGTACAATACTCCTATATTTAAGTGCTCTTTTGAACCTGCATATGCTGGATTGATAACACTTAAGTTATATTGGTATTGTGTATACTGCGGGTCTTGTTGTGCATTTGCTTTTTCCCCGTAAAGACCAGCAAAAATGAAAAGGATTATAAGTAAATATCTTTTTTTCATTGTAATAAATTATACATTAAAAATGAACTCTTTTAATTTTCTCTGTTTACATAAATCCAACCTGTAGCTTGATTTCCGTAAATAGGATCGTTTCCATCAAAATCAATGACATAGAAATAGGTAGCTGTAGGAAGTGTGTCTCCATCATCAGATTGTCCTTCCCATTGATTTACATAATTGTCTTGTTCAAAAACGAGTGTTCCAAGTCTATTATAGATAAAGATTGTTTCTATTCCGGTTCGAAGTGATAAAAACTCTAAATCTAGTCGATCATTAAACCCTATAGTTGTTCCTGGCGAGATTCCTTCAGGAATTACACATTGATTCAAATCAAAGAAGGACACTACAGTAGAGGTTTCACCAGTACAACCATCAGCGCTAGTGACAATTACGGTTACTACCACTTGATCATTTCTGCTAAATTCGGTATCTGGAAAATTAATAGTAAAAGTATTAGATGTTTCTCCTTGAGGTACATCATTCACAAGCCATTCAAAGGTTACATTGGTATCATCTGTATTAGCTATGAATGTTTCATTGATTATTCTATCTCTAAGCACTTGAGAAAGACAGGTAGTAAAATCATCACGTATCGTTACATTAACAGGATCTGCAATAGTAACAACAATATCATCAGATATAGAACAGGATCCTACAGTGACAGTCAGCGTAAAAGTTCCTGATTGATTTACTATAATACTCTCTGTAGTGTCTCCTGTACTCCATAAGAAAGTCGCATTATCAAGATTGCCTCCAAGTGCAGGAATGATCTCAAAAGATTCACCGTCACACACTAATTCGTCTGATCCCAGATCAACTATTGGGGGATCTGTAATAAGTACTTCAACAGTAAAGGTTGCCTGACTACAAGGAGAAAGATCAACTACGACTGTAAAAATACCTGATTGTGTAGGTGTGAAAACAGCAGCTGTTGAGACTGTATTTCCAGCTTCATCGGTCCACAGATAAGTTACCTGACTAAGATCAATACCACTGTTAGTTGGTGTCGCATCCAGGCTTGGAATAGGTTCGTTAGAACAGACATCCACAGTCATAGGAAGATTTGTGGTTAAGTCTATAATATTAAACAAAACTAAATCAAAGGATACAATACTGAAGCATAATGGCTGTCCAGCAATTTCAACCCGAACATATATAGTTTCTGGGCTTCCAACATTGATATATGCATCTGGAGTATCTATAGCATTAAAACTGCCTTCTGCGTCTATTAAGGTAGTATGAAAAGATATCTCAAATTCTGATGGATCTAAACCATTAAGAATTGAAGGAATTTGAGTTGTTAAATCAAATATTTCAACACCATCTTCTAATTCGTCACACGCTTCTATATCATCTGGCGTGATAACAGGAGGAGGGGTGCTATTAATTCCCAAACTAAGATCATCAATAGCTAAATCATTACCACAACCTCCAAGTGCATTGTTAATTAATACAAGATCTATAGTGGTATTGGAAGCAGAATTAAAATCTATTGAGAATTGCTGCCAGTTAGGATCTGCTTCATTTTGTATATCTCCAGTTGTAATTTCTGCAATCGTATTTCCTGTCGTATCTTCTATACGGAAGATTACATTGGATGGAATTCCTGTATCTGGGCAGATATTCGTATCTGTATCATAAACCGTAGTAATAAAAGCAGCAAAAGTATAATCAGAATCTTCAAGTATATTAATACTGCGTCTATAAAATTCTGCAGGTGCAAAAGTTGCATTTACAAATAATGCTCTACCATCAATGTCATCGGGAGTATTATCTTCCATTCCCTGGTGCCATCCAGTATTAAGACCATCTGAAATATTAGTGATAGCATATTCTCCATCATTAATTTGTCCAGTACCATTAAATATAAGATTGGTAAATGGAGTGGTGACTCGACCAGTCCCTGTTCCAAAATCTTCTGTGAAATCTAAGAAAAAACAATTAGGAGTAAAATCACAAGGAGTTCCATCAGGGTTAGCTAGTGTTACAATAACATCTTCAGTAGTACTACAACCAGCGTCAGAAGTAACGATCACCGTATATGTGCCTGGTTCATCAATAATAAGAGTTTGTGAAGTTTCTCCAATAATTTCAACACCATCTAAAAACCATTGATATGTTGCAAGAGCAGGATCAATGTTTGAAGGAGAAGCATCTAAAACTTCAGTAGCAGGATCTATGAAACAGCTATTTAAATCAGGAATATCTACTATGGGAAGTGGAGCAAACTCAACGATAATTTCATCTGAAAGGATACAAGATTGTCCATTTCCTATATCAATTACAACTTCTACAGTGTATGTACCTGCTACGGTTACATCAAGAGTAGGATTTGTTTCTGCAACAAGAATTACACCGTCCATAAACCATGCATATGAAGTAGCATCATCTGTAGTTCCATCTAGTGTTATGGTTTCTCCATCACAAGCTGCATTTCCTGAAGATATAAGAATATCATCTCCAAGTTGAACATTACCTACATTAAAACTACCGGCATTAAG
>CAZPTJ010000215.1:0-3703 GCA_964589085.1 uncultured Flavobacteriaceae bacterium
GCCTTGACACCACCAAAAGGTGTGCGGAGATCACGATTAAGAAAAGTATTTACCCATACAATACCTGCTTCCAGTACTTTGGAGATACGCATAGCACGATCCAGATTACTTGTCCAAACGGTAGCAGATAATCCATACTTGACATCATTTGCAAGTGCGATAGCCTCGTCTTCCTTTTGAAAGGGCATTAGTGTCACCACAGGCCCGAATATCTCTTCCTGATTAAGTCTACAGCTATTATCGGTAACTTCAATAATAGTAGGTTCCATATAATACCCATTTTCATAACCTTCTACTGTGATGCGATTTCCACCATATAGAATGTTATGTCCATCTTCTTCGGCTAAAGCAACATAACTTAATACTTTTTCCAGATGTGATTCAGAAACCAGTGCGCCAAACTTCGTGTCTTCGGCAAAGGGCTGTCCTACTTTTTGTTGTTTTATAATGGCCACAAAATCCTTTTTGAATTGCTCATAGATGGAGGCTTCTACATAAATTCTACTTCCACAGAGGCATATTTGTCCTTGATTCGCAAAAGAAGAACGTACCGTGTTGCGTAACATTTCTGGATAATTGCAATCTGCAAAAATGAGATTAGGGTTTTTCCCACCTAGCTCTAAAGAGAGTTTCTTGAACATAGGTGCAGCTGTTCTTGCGATATGAGCTCCTGTTGTCGTTCCGCCTGTAAACGATATGGCTTTGATATCTGGATGTTCGACAATAACTTGTCCTGTATTTGTTCCTAAGCCGTGTACAATATTAAGTACGCCTTTAGGTAATCCAGCTTCGGTCAATAGTTCACCTAATAAGTAGGCAGTCATCGGAGTGACTTCACTAGGCTTTGCCACTACGGTGTTTCCTGCGGCTATCGCTGGTGCAACCTTCCAGGTAAATAAATATAATGGTAAATTCCACGGACTGATACAGCCCACGACACCAATAGGTTGACGTAAGGTGAAATTCATCGTATGCATTCCAACACTTTCATGAGCCTCACTGGCAAATTGTGTAATCGCATGCGCAAAGAATCTAAAGTTTGCTGATGCTCTTGGAATATCAACTGCCTTTGCCAACCAGAGTGGTTTCCCATTATCTCTACTTTCGGCTTCCGCAAGTCGATCAAGATTTGCTTCAATGAGATCTGCAACTTTCAATAAAATACGACTGCGTTCGTCTAGCGTTGTATTGGACCAACCAGGGAATGCCTCTTTCCCAGCCTGATACGCACTTATAATATCATCCTTGTTAGAGTTGGGGATTTGACTATATACCTTTCCAGAGGCAGGCTCATAATTATCCAACCATTTTCCCGATTGTGGATTTTGGTAACTCCCATTGATATAGTTTTTTATGTTCTCCATTAAAAACTTGTTTTTAAAATTGATAGACAAATTTTTATGCCTTGTCGTATGTTTCCTATGCGTATATTTTCATTGGGATTGTGTTGGTTGTTATCCATATTCACCATAGGTACTATTATAGCGGGTATGTTAAGCGTATTAATAGCAGGAACGATAGGAACTGTTCCACCCATAGTGCGGATAGTAACAGGAGCTTTTCCAAATGCATTTTCAAGTGAACGCTTAAGTTGTTGTCCAATTTCAGAGTCAATAGCTGTTCGAAAGGCATTCACCTTTGAAGAAGCAATGAATTTGACAATTTTAGGATAGGTCAATCGTTCCTGATCTGTTGGATCTCTATCAATAACATAATATCCTTGTGCGACAATATGATCCTTGATTTTTTGTAGTTGCTGTGCTCCATCAGTTTCTGTGACTAAACGAACATCAATATACGCCGAAGCATGTTCGGGAATGATTGTTTTTAGCTTTTCACCTTTCCATGAAGTTCCAATTTGTCGAACATTTAGGGATGGATACTGCAAGGACTCTTGATACGTATTGCCTACTTTTTCAGGAGACACAATGCCCAAATCTGCATTGATCTTTTCAATGTTATCAGGAACACGATACAAGGCTTGTGTAACTTCATCAGATAGTTGGATATTTTCATAATAACCGTTGATGAGTACCTTGCCATTTTCATCTTTCATGGAGGTTAATAATCTTGATAAACTAAAGACGGGATTGGGAACATAATTGCCATAATGACCACTGTGCTGCGGTAATTTAGAACCGTAGGTCGTAATCGCACAGGTTGCAATGCCTCTACAACCAAAGGTGAGGGTAGGTTCATTACTGGAATGTGCTGGACCATCCATAATGATCATATAATCCGCCTGATATCGATTCTTATATTGGTTTAAAGTAGAAAGAAAACCATGAGAACTATATTCTTCTTCCAAATCAAAAATGATTTTGATGTTGAAATCGTGTTGTTGTTTTTGTTGTTCTAAAATTTCTAATGCCGAAAGCATCATAATGATAGGAGCCTTATCATCTGCTGCAGAGCGTGCAAAGATACGCCACTCATCATCCACCTTATTTTCTAATTGCGTCCAGGGAATAGATTCCCATGCGCCTTGAGCAGTGATCTGTTTTAATTCTGGAACAAATGGATCTTCCTGATCCCAGTTAGCTGGATTAATAGCTTGTCCGTCCAGATGGAAATAAAACAAAAGTGTCTTTGCATTTTCGGCAACTGTCTTTTCGGCAAGTACTACTGGTAGTGTAGAAGATTCCAGTTGACTTACCTTAAAATCTAAATGTTCAAAATGCGTTTTTACCCATTGGATATTTTTAAACATATTTTCTTTAACCGACGGAAGATTGGGAATGGAGACTAATGTTTTATGTTTTCCCAGCGCTTCAATCAATTTATCATCGATGAGTTGATCCATATTTTGTTGCGCAAATAGCGCGTAACTCCCAATGATGAGGCTATATAAAAATAGTATGTCTCGTATCGTACGTTTCATTAAGCTTTTTTATAGGCGATTACCTTAATCTCAACCAACAAATCTGGATGCGGTAATTGATGGACAGCTACCGTTGTTCTTGCCGGACCAGTTGCCGCTTCAAAAAATTCGGCATAAGCTTCATTATAACCCGCAAAATCATTCATATTGACCAGAAACGAAGAGACTTCTACTATATCTTTTAAACCAGCTCCTACCTTTTGTAAATTTCTGTCAATGTTTTGTAGAACCGCCCTTGTTTGTTCTTTAATGTCCAGTCGTTTGGTTCCCATATCATCTACGATTTCAACACCTGCAATGGTATTATCAGGTATTCGGGAACTGGTTCCCGAAACAAAGATTAAATCTCCCACCACTTTTACATGAGGATAAGCGCCTCGTGGGGTTACTACATTCTCCCGAAGGTCAGAATCTTTTTCTTGATTGCTCATAATTTCTTTAGTTCTTCTGTTTGTTTGATCACAGTCGATTTTGCAAGGTTGATTATACAGTCACCTTTGTCATGTCGAGCGCAGTCGAGACCTAGTCTGGTTTATATTTATGATGGGTAGCATTCCTACATTCGGCTAGTAGTTGCAATCTGTTATAATCTCCAAGTGCTAAAGCTAACTTTTTTTGACTACTCCATCGTTTAATTTTCTTTTCAAAATATATAGCCTGATTCACATCATTAAACATTTCTTGAAAAATAAGTTCAACAGGTCTTCTTTTATAAGTAAAACAACTACTATTTCTACCTAACTGATGTTCATCAAGTCTTCTTGATAAATTATTAGTCATTCCTGTATATAATTTATCATCAGCGCATTTTAGGATATAAAC
>CAZPTJ010000215.1:3803-5740 GCA_964589085.1 uncultured Flavobacteriaceae bacterium
GCATAGCCTATATGTTCGTTAAACGTCACTAGACTATACTTGCTGTAATATGCTTGTGGAAAGTTAGCTTCAAAGGCGGTCTCCAATTTTCTCTTCTCTTGAAATAAAGGACTTGCCGTATGTTCTTTCATTTCATGAAAATTATCTACCGCAAGATCTGCAATAGCATCTGTATCCTTTTTACGATCTTGCTCATAGGCATTAAAGATGGCATTCCAATCGCCTTCATATTGATCGAGAATGTCATCAAAAACAACCACATCTTCAAAGGACGCATTCATTCCCTGGCCATAAAAGGGAACAATAGCATGGGCAGCGTCACCTAAAAGACAAGTCTTTCCATACGATTGCCAGGGGCGACATTTAATAGTGCCAAGAGGACCAACCGGGTTTTCTTGAAATTCTTCAATAAGTTGCGGCATTAGCGCTACAGCATCTGGAAATTGACGTTCAAAATATTCCTGAATGGCTTCGGGAGAATTTAAGGAGGCAAAACTATCTCCAGTATCATTCTCATAAGCCAAAAAGAGTGTGACCGTAAAACTTCCATCCATATTGGGCAATGCAATAATCATATCTTGCCCACGCGGCCAGATGTGTAAAGCGTTTTTATCAGTACGATAACCGCCACCTTCTACTGGGGGTATAGAGAGTTCTTTATACCCATGTTTTAGATAATCCTGAGAAAAACTAAATAAGAATTTCTTGTGGAGAAACATACTCTTGCGTACTATGGAACCTGCACCATCGGCGCCTAAAATAATATCTCCAGAAAATTGTTGTTTTTCACCTGTTATATACTGTTTAAAGACAGCAGTTGCATTTTCAAGATCAACCTCCTTACATCCTAAATTAAAGTATACTGTGAGGTGGTCAAATTCATCGGCTGCATTGAGCAGCATTATATTAAGATCGGTTCTGGAAATAGAATTTATGTATTCATCCTGGCGTCCACTATAAGGGCTGAATAAAGTATTACCCTGTGGATCGTGAATCATACGCCCATTCATAGGAATACACAGTTTCCGAGCTGCTGACTCAAGACCAACGAGTCGTATGCCTTTCATCCCTCTATCGGAGAGTGCCAGGTTAATCGACCGTCCTGCGTCTTGATGGACCTCACGTAGATCTGGACGCTTTTCGATAAGGCTGATGCGATATCCACGCTGTGCCAGACGTAATGCGAGCAGGGATCCACAAAGTCCTGCACCGATGATTATGATATGTTCTTTGTTTTTACTCATATTTTCTATTCCCACGGAGGTGGGAATCTCTTCGTTTATTTCGCACTTCGATTCCACTCAGCATAAACTCCAGCGAAAAATAGTACTTTTTGATGGGTTGACCCCTTCCGCCCACGCTTTTGGCGTAGCCATCTTCCCCTTCTCAGGGGAAGGAGCTTCTTATTGTTTTTTAGTTCTTTCCTTTCTCATTTCTTCGGCTATTGCGCAACTACCTGCCTGACCGGTTTTATTTAAATGATCAACGATAACTTCGTGATTTTTATCATCCCTGTTTTGGGATAATTTGTACGCAGCTTCCATACTGTTTATGGCAATTTCAAATCCTATAATCCCATGGATTTGACGCATGGTTTTATCAGAGAGTGTTTCCAGTTGAATCGGGTTTTCCTGTGAAGCTTCGTATTTATCGGTCAATAATTTAAGAGATTCCCAAAGTTCTTGTTTATCTAATACTCTTATTTTGCCTCTTACATGAACTGCAATATAGTTCCAGGTAGGTACTTCTTCAAAATCATACCAACTGCTGGAGATATAACTATGCGGACCATTAAAAATACATAAGGCTTCTGCACCATCACTAAGATGATCGCATTGTGCATTTGCTTTTGAAATATGCGCATGCAGCATATCAGTGCCGTCTTCTTTTTGGATAAACTCTAAAGGAATATGCGTCGCCAACGATTGATTATCTCT
>CAZPTJ010000216.1:0-5724 GCA_964589085.1 uncultured Flavobacteriaceae bacterium
ATTCTGATGATCATAAGTAAAATAATCTACAGTCGTAATGATATTATGTCCAGTCCTAGTATGAACAGTTGTGCTCTCTAATATATTCGCGGTAAAATCTAATAGACTAGTAACGGTATCATTCGTATCTAAAAAAGTGTTAATGCTCTGAACATAAATTGGGCGTGCTTTCTCATCATAACCTGTAATTGTAGTAATCCAATCATCGGTATCCAACACCCTCACCTTACCAACAGTAGGCAAGCTATGTGCATTTGTAATGGTATTTACTCCATAAACAGTCGCGGGAACCAACATTCCTGCGGCATCTACATAGCGATCATAATAATTGACCGTAAGTAGCTCCAAATTGGTCGATGGAAAACGATCGTTACTGTAAAATAGCGAGATTCCATCAATCATTATTTCATCATCCAAGGCCTGTTCATTATATGGTGATGCAGCTCCCGTATATGCGGAAGTGATATCAATCTCATTTTGAATACTTGAACGACTTTGTATATCAGTGTAAATACCCGTATAAGCCACCCTTCCAATTTCATCAAACTTGGTAAATAGCCACTGATTATTAGCCCTAAGATATGCGTCCTGCGTTAATATTGGACGATCTAGTTTATCATAGACAATATACTCCCAATTTTTTCCCGGGATTTTTCTATCGGTCAAACGATTGCGATGATCATAAATATACTGATACGCCAGATCGTCATACTGCCCAAAATCAATAGCAATGGGGTTATCTTGTAAAAAAACGATGGGAGTTTCTATATCAAAAGAAAACAGATTAAAAAAAGTAGGTAGTGCTCCACCTCCCGTTTCATCTAAAACCAGATTTCCATCTAGGATAGAAAACACTCCTATAAGTAAAGGAGTATCAGGGTTGTTATTATGTATTCCATAAACATTTCCAACTACCTGATTTTCAATAGGGATATTTGTTTCTAACTCCTTTATGGTCTGCTCTCTAAGTTGCATTGTAAAATCATTTACGGAAGAGCCAAGTACCGTTAGGCTGATCACTTGATTTTCAATAGAAAAAATAACAGATCCGCTTTGCGTCTCAGGAGCTATCATAAAATCTGATATCGGCCAGGAAATACTATAATCTTCAACATATTCATCTTCATTATTCGCATTGGCCACAATGGTATGATTTGCTTCAATCTGTGTACTAAGCACCGGAGGCAATACAAAGGTCAGATTCCCAAAATCATCATAGACATAATAGGTGTCGTGGGGGATATTTGCATCAAAACTACGTTTTAATACGACCTGTCCTTCTTTATTGGTGAACTCTTGGATGGTACGATCATTCCCAGAAGCAGGTGTCCAGTTTTCATCTTTTGTAATGCTCTTAGCCAACTGTCCAGGGCCATAATAATTTTTGATGATTAGTTGAGGATTACGAGAATCTCCATTTTCAAATACCACTTTATAATGAACTACCTCTAAAGCTGCATTGGTTTGGTAATCAAACTTAATAGTATGATCACTATCACTAGTAGTATTGATAGCCCAAGAGTTTCCCGGAGCACCTTGTTCTAATACTCGGTTTAAGGGAGAGTTTTCATAATACATCTCTGTATAGGGATTTAAAGTTCCCTCATACTTAGGCGTAGCATAAAAGCTGCCAATATTACTTTTTAAAATGGCCTGATCCATAAGTAATAAGGGATCTCCACTCACCACTTCATCGGTAGCATAGGGTAAATATCCTTTTGGACTGCGTCCAAAACCATCGTATTCCTGATAGGTGACAATATTTTGACTTTGGCCACCGCCACGGGCGACAATACTTTGTTTGGGTCGTCCCAAAGCATCATAATAGGAGATCTGCTCTATCTTTCTGGAAGGGGCTACTTGCGCTTCTTCAGAAGGCGCAGTTTCCTCCAGATAGACTGTGGTCTTTACATAATTCTCATCTGAGTTCTGTCCGATACCTAGTATCGGGAACGCCAATAAGGCTATGACATATATAAGCTTTTTCATATCTAAGGCCCGTGTATGCGGGTATGTTTTAGGATTATTCATTGATTTGATAGTTGTATTCATTAGTGCTATAGACTTTCCCGTTTTGATCTAGCGTACGCTTCAAGCGATTAAGATCATCATATTCATAATACATCGTATACCCACGAGGGTCTGTCTGACTGGTTACTCCAACTACAGGATCATAGGTGGCTGTGGTCATTTGCGCATTTGCAAAAAAAGGATCATTTCGTAAGTTGTTAAGCATCGTACGTAAGCTAGCTTCTTCAGCAGCACTGTTTTCTGTATTAGAAGCCGCTTGTATCGCATCGATCTGATTGCTTACCGAAACAGGCATATCGCTATAACTGGCATTAGTGATTTGTGCAATGGGATACATCGAGTTGTATCCCCAGATATAGATACTATGGATACCATCTTCCCTAGAAACTTCCAACGGATTATTGAAGTTATTATAGCTATGATAGGTTAGACGATCTTCTAAGGGACCTCCTAGTTTTTGGGTTTGGATGTCTTTGACCCGAGGAACGGCACCAGTCGTACTAAAATTACGTTGCTCCGTAAAAAGAAGTTCTCCTTGTTGTGAGGTTTCACTAAGGATGATTTCGGTTAAACGATGATCCGCCATTAAAGCACTTATTCCTGCAACATCGTTTACCTCTTCATCAAAAGGGAAGTAATATCGCGTGAGAATCGGAGCTTCTCCGCTGATACGAGTCAGCTGTTCGCTAGGCCTATTGTTATAGTCATTATACGTATAACTAGAGCGCTGCGTTGAGGTCGTTTGAGTCCCTTCTGTATCATAAAAATAGGAAGTCGTTGCACTGCTCTTCATTAAAGCGCGACCCGAGAAATAAGGATAACTCCTATTAGAGAAGCTGTACTGTATGTTTTCTAAGAAACCGGGCGCGCTGCAAGTACTAGGATCTCCTGCTAAACAAGGAGAACCACCATAAGAAGGATTATTGCAGATATTATTTTTATAC
Source organism: uncultured Flavobacteriaceae bacterium (assembly GCA_964589085.1). Taxonomy (GTDB): domain Bacteria; phylum Bacteroidota; class Bacteroidia; order Flavobacteriales; family Flavobacteriaceae; genus Dokdonia. The sequence continues at coordinate 2,976 of CAZPTJ010000216.1, forward strand.
TCCCCATAAGTATTAGAGGAATGAAAAACAGGGCAGGCTTCAGGAGCAAAACGAATAGCCCTGCCAAAGACAGGCGTATCTTCTTCAATCTGATAGGTATTTATCGTACTGGTTAACATACGACCCTGCGCATCAAAGACTTCCTGTTTTAATAGATTGCCAAAGGCATAATCTCTAATAGCTATAGGTGTATACGGAATACCAGACCCCCCCACCTTTGAATTCCTTGATGATGCATAGGTATACTGCGTTTTTCCGTTGGTTCCTAAAATAGGATCGTACTGATTAACCGAAACATTCTCATAGCCCACATAACCGCCTTTAACAGGAACGACATTAGACTCACTATGTGTTGAAGTGACTGATACAGTATAGAGATTAACTCCTGCCACATCGGGAAGGCTTGCATCATCTCCAGAATCGAAAGGAATAGCTACATACTTAAAATAGAAATTGGAGGAGATTCCGTAATTAGAATGACTCGAACCACTAGAAGTATTAGGTTGATCAAATTCTTCATAATTATATTGGGTAGTGGTTTGTGCCACTAAGTCGCTTCCTTCTTGTTCACTAAAACGAACTTCTTTAATACGTACCCCACCTCCATAGCTAAACGATGGTTGATCTCCATTGTCATCCACTTCTGTTCGGTAAGTGGTGATTCCTACATCTATAGTAAAATCATCCAATAATATATGATTTCCATAATTCCTGTCTATTTTTAATAGATACAGACCATTGACAATGTTTTCTGTTTCGCTTCGGTGTCTTGTTGAATAATCTGATGGAGTATTCCCATAAGGTTCATTTTTGTCTAAAGTCGTTTGCGGAAAATGTATTTCAAAGGAAATAGGACCAGGTGCAGAATATTCTGAAGGATCATAGAGATCTGAATTACCAGGAATACCACATAAACAATTATATGGACTACCCATTTCAGGTCCGGTTACCGGACTCATTGTAAATTGTATTTTTTCTTCGGCTTGATCAATGTCTATATTATGCACAGTGAGGGTTACTTGAGTATTACCAACACTTTCTAAATTGATTACCCCTAATATAATTTCATTTTGACTTGCAGGAAGGTTAATATCTCTTAAAAATCGCGTATGGGGCACAGTGTTAATCTGTGGGCCAGTATCTCCAACGCCACGGGTGTTAGATTCAAAATCAAATTCTTTTACGCCTCCAGTGGGATAAGTGATGTTTTCTAAAATACCTGTAGTAACCGTATTTTCATTCGCAGCACGAAATGCATTATTAGTCATACTATTAGCGATTTGGGATCCTCCAGGAGGATTATTCCCATTAAAATACCCCCAATGATCTCTACCCGGATCACCAAATTCTGGTAATACGCCATTATATTGGAAGGTATATGGGAGTATTTCACTTCCAGCTACCTCTGTTACACCATCAAGTATTAATCGAGAGGTGCTGCTGGTGTGATACTGGAAATTTATGGTTTTATTTAAAAGCCCTAAATGTTTGATTTCAATACGGTCTAAAGTCACAGAAGTATTTCCATTGGTATACGGAAAAACCTCCAGATCATTTCCATATTCCGGATGCCCCGTATTGGTATAAAAATCAATGGTCACCAAATCATCAGTTGTAGTTCCAGAATTACCGTCACGTATAAGTATTTTACTTACTTTTTTGGTTGCTACACTCATCTCCTGCCAGTTTTCTACAAATGCAGGGCCAGCGTATTCCTGAGGATTACTAATAACACCTAAAGACGTACCGCTATGTGCTCCAACATTTCTGGTAAAAGAAGAACTGCTTTTATAGTTTTCTGTAACCGTATTATACGCTATTTTGAGCAGGGTAGCACCACTGTAACTTTTGACCTCTGTTAAATTCCAGGCAGAATGTACAATTCTGGCTTCGGGAATCACTATGTCATCGCTGCCAGCGGTAGACAATGGGAAGTTATTTGTGGTTTCTCGTCCGTTTATTCCAAAAATATATTGATACCCATTTTGGTCGGTGATTATAAAGGATTTAAAACTAAAACCTCCGAAATTGCCTCCTGTTGTGGGTCCGCCACTGGAATCAAATTCAATACGCAATTTCTGATCTCCGCCCAATTGAATGGCTCTCATTGGTCCATTTCCTCGTATAATCATAAAGCGCCCAGAAATTCCAAAAGCACTAAATTGAAAAACATCAGGTTCTGTATCTAGACGACCTTTACCTACTTCATATAAAAAATTGTTTTTTTCTTCAACACCAAAATCATCATAATCATAATAGGAATCAATTCCCGGAGCATTATGTTGATGCAAAACACCTGTGCCGTATTCGTCAGGATGCCCTAAAACAGTACGGGAAACAGCTCCAAGTCCGGTTACAGACCAGCCTGTTCCTGTCCAACCAGAACGGTTATCTACTTTGATACCTTCTGGATGATAGGATAAGCCGAGATTAAATCCTAAATTCTGATCCAGTGCGGAACTGAAAATCGGAATTCCTATACTAGGAATCCCGGTATATAAATCCACTGGCACTTCTTCAAATTGCATCAATGCAGCTACTGTAGGTGATGGTGGAATCACTGAAGGGGCATCATAGGCAGTATTGCCTTCTTCTCCAATAGTTGTGGTTTGCCCTATAGCAATACAAGAAGCTATAAGAAAACATAATGTCGCTAAATAGCGCAAAAATGGGTGTTTCATCATTGTGGTTTTTATTGAGTTAAAAATTCTATCTATTTGCTTTTCTGAACATTCAGTAATGATTCAGG
>CAZPTJ010000217.1:0-5722 GCA_964589085.1 uncultured Flavobacteriaceae bacterium
AGAAAGAAAATAACGTTGCTATTCTCCAAACGAAACGATGGAATGAGATCTTAGGGAGGATGATCCTTGAAGGGGAACAACATAACCTGAGTGAGGAATTTATTTTACGTGTTTTTAAAGCGATACATCAGGAATCTATTAATCATCAAAAGAAAATTGCCAGAATGGAAGAGGCATAACATAAAAAAATCCCGATTTTAAATCGGGATTTTTTTATGTTATGTAAGTTTAGAATTATGCTATATATAAAACATATTTTTAAAGAGAAATAGCTCCTGTCTCAGCTACAACATGATCATTTTCTACAGTACTACCGCTAACACCTATTGCACCTATGATTTGATCTTCTGCATTGATGATAGGAACACCTCCAGGAAAGGTGATAAGGCCATTGTTAGAATGTTCTATATTAAATAATGGCCCTCCAGGTTGCGATAATCCTCCAATGAGCCCAGTATTCATATCAAAATAACGTGCTGTTTTGGCCTTTTTAATAGCAATATCTAAAGAACCTAGCCAGGCACCATCCATACGAGCAAAAGCAACTAAATTTGCACCACTATCCACTATAGCAATATTCATTTTTGTGTCTAACGCCTTAGATTTTTCTTTTGCTGCAGCAATAATTTTTTCAGCTTGAAATAATGTAATATTCATTTTATTTTTGTTTTCAGATGAGATTTTATGTGAGATGTAGTCCGTTACAATTACTAATGCTTACACAAGCAAGTTGTTAATTGCTGATTTATTTTAAATATTTGACTATTAATATTTTCCGATTATTTGTTTTCTGCAAACCGGCAATATTTCGCCTTGTGCAAGTCGGTAACGGTCAACTTCTTCGGGACGTAAAGTTGTTGTATAGTTGACCTCATCAACTTCAAATCCTACCGCTCTTAATTTGTCAAAATAATCACGACCATAAACACGTACATGATCGTATTGTCCAAAGATAGCGGCTCGCTCTTTTGGATCCGTAATTGTATGGTCCTCAAAAGTGGTTTCTCGCGATAGGTCTTGTGGGATTTGAAGAATAGCCATCCCTTCTGGTTTTAGAACTCGATAAAGTTCCTTCATAGCTTTGAGATCATCTGGAATATGTTCTAAAACATGATTGCAAAAGATGAGATCATATTCATTTTCGCCGAAAGGCAAATTACAAATGTCTGCTTTTATATCGGCCAGCGGAGAATGGAGATCTGTTGTTGTATAGTCTAAATGTTTCATTTTGCGGAAGCGCTTATAAAAAGCTTGTTCCGGAGCAAAATGAAGGACCTTGGCGGGTTTGGAAAAAAAGTCGGTTTTATGTTGTAACCATAACCATAAAAGACGATGTCGTTCCAATGAAAGTGTAGACGGAGAAAGAACACCTTTGCGCTGTTTTTCATAACCATAGGGTAAAAATTTTCGAAAACTGCGTCCATCGATAGGATCGGTATATCGATTACCTTTGAGGATAAGAGCAATTAAAGGTCTGATGAGATAACTCAACCGAATGAGCAAAGGTCTAGGGATATTGTTGAGAAAAAACTGAAATATACGTTTCACTTTATCTGGATTATGTCAAGAATATAGTACAGTCAATTTTAAATAGATAACGCTTCTTTTCTAAATTGGGTTTCTTCATCACTTTCAATTCCCAGGGCCTTATAGATATATTGAAACGTAGATAGAAGTTCGGGTTTCCCGTCTACCAAAGCCACATTATGCTCAAAATGCGCGCTGGGTTTATTGTCCTGAGTGGTGATGGTCCATCCGTCTTTATGTTGTTTTATATTTTTAGTGCCTTGATTAATCATAGGTTCTATAGCTACGACCATACCTTCTATGAACTTCTTTCCTCGTCCACGTCGTCCGTAATTAGGCATTTCGGGGTCTTCATGCATTTTTCGTCCTAGACCATGACCTACCAATTCTCTAACCACACCATAGCCGTGTCCTTCTGTATAGTTTTGAATAGCATACCCTACATCACCAACACGATTTCCTTTTTTAAATTGAGCAATACCAAGATATAATGATTCTTTGGTTACTTGAAGCAATTTTTCAGTTTCTGGAGTAATGGTGCCTACAGGAAAAGTATATGCATGATCTCCATAAAATCCATTTTTTACCGCGCCACAATCTATAGAAATGATATCTCCCTCTTCCAAGGGAGTATTGTTGGGAATTCCATGAACTATTTGAGTATTAGGACTCATGCATAATGTATTTGGGAAATCATAAAGTCCTAAAAAACCAGGAATTGCTTTGTGATCTCTAATAAAAGTTTCGGCTAGTTTGTCGAGATGTAAGGTGGTCACTCCGGGTTTTATTTCCGTGGCCAACATTCCCAGAGTTTGAGATACAATAAGAGCACTCTCCCTCATCAATTCTATTTCTTCCAGTGTCTTAGCTATGATCATCGTTTTCTTTAAATAGATTTTCAAATTTTGAAAATAGGCCTCCGCCTTTTTTTGATTTCTTTAATGATGGTTTAGTTATTTTTTTATCACTGAGTTCGTGATAAATTTCTCCCCAGCCTTTCATTCCTCCTACATTACGGTCATCAATAAAAATATCGGCCTGGATTTTCCGACTTATTTTTTCAGAAAAAACTTCTTCCGGATAGCTACTGTTAATTGCATAAAACTCCAAACCACGAGCGGCACAAAAAGCGACGGCCTCATCCAATTTTTTACCACAACGATAGGTCCATAGAATCAGCGTATACCCTTCAGTTTGTAATTTCTTTAAGGTATCAAATGCAAATAGTAATGGCTTACCAATATTTGGATAAGCATTTTCGACTATAGTGCCATCAAAATCTACTGCGATTACTTTTTGCAAGCGTATAAAATTTGAGCAAAGTTACTAATTAAGTTAATGGGTTAATGGGTTAATGGGTTAATGGGTTAATGAGAAGATTTATATTTTTATTCCTCTGCATAAGCATGCGTATATTCTTCGCCATTTAAGATTTTCTGCATATCCTTTTCCAAACTTTCAATAGGATACTCTACAATTCTTCCTAGTTCTTGGTCTTCTTTTTTGAAAATAATAGTAGGCACGTTTGTAATATCTTGTCCAGCAACTAGGTCTTCCGGTTGGTCTTTATCCTCATTGACAGTTATCAAATTGACTGTTGATGAAGCCATTCCAGCAAGATCTAGTATTTTGAAAAACGCAGGCACTTGTAGTTGACTATCTTCACACCAGGTACCCATAAAAACAGTAATTTCTGTTGCTGTAAGTTGTGTAGCAATTGCAGTAACCGTAAGCGTATCTAGTGTGTGCTCTTTGTAATTTTCAGTAAACCATTTGTCATAGGGTTCCTTTTCTATGGTAGCACGTTCTTGCTTTCCCAATATAATAGGTATTCCAAATTCATCAATAAGATCAAAAGGGTCATCGACATACTCTTCAGTCTCTGTTATGCTTATGGTTTCCGTTTCAGTAGTCTTCTTATCTTTTTTACAGGATTGTAATCCCATGGTGATAAGTGAAATGAGTGCCAATTGTATGATGATATGATTAAATTTCATAGGATGTATTTTTTAACTATTTTATTTAAACCAGTGCTTTGCGATCCATGAGCTCAGGTTGTACAACACCGAGTAATTTTAAAATCGTAGGCGCAATGTCTGCTAAAATACCATTTTGAAGTTGTTTAATATCGGGATCGACTAAAATAATAGGGACGGGATTTGTTGTATGTGCAGTGTGAGGTGTTCCATCAGGATTGATCATCGTTTCTGCATTACCATGATCGGCAATAATTATGACTGTATATCCTTGTTCTTCTGCTGTTGTGACAATCGCTTTTGTGCATAGATCTACAGTCTCACAAGCCTTGATAGCGGCTTGTATATCTCCGGTATGTCCAACCATATCAGGATTAGCAAAATTCAAACATATAAAGTCTGCTGTTTGTTGCTCTAGTTCAGGAATGATTTTATCTCGTATTTCAAAAGCGCTCATTTCTGGCTGTAGATCATAGGTTGCGACTTTTGGAGAGGGACATAGTATACGAGACTCTCCTTCAAAAGGAGTTTCTCTTCCTCCATTAAAAAAGAAGGTCACGTGCGGATATTTTTCTGTTTCAGCGATACGTATTTGTTTTTTGCCAGCCTTTGCTAATGTTTCTCCCAGGGTATCAATCAGATTATCCTTATCGTAGATGACTTGTATGCCCTTAAAAGAATCATCATAATTGGTCATGGTCACATAGTGCAGGTCTAGCGCCTTTGTGTTATGGTCTTCAAAATCTTGTTGAGAAAGCATTTGAGTGAGTTCACGGCCGCGATCAGTTCTGAAATTAAAAAAGACAATGATATCACCATCATGAATCCTTGCAATAGGTGATCCATTGCTCGTACCAACCATAGGTTTTAGAAACTCGTCAGTAATACCCTGATCATAACTTTGCTCAATGCTTTGGGCAAAATCTTCAGTAGGTGTTCCAGAACTATGAACTAATAAGTTATAGGCTTGTGCAACGCGCTCCCAGCGATTGTCGCGATCCATAGCGTAATACCTTCCGATTACAGAAGCGAGTTGTGCATTATGCGCTTTCGCGAAAGCGGAGATATCAGTAATAAAACCTTTCCCAGATTTAGGAGCTACATCACGACCATCTGTGAAGGCATGAATAAAAGATGAAATACCTGCATTACCTGCAGCAGCAATAAGACCTTTTAAATGATCAATATGAGAATGTACACCACCATTGGAAACCAATCCTAGAAAATGAACGGGCTTCTGATGAGATTGTGCATATTTAAATGCTTGCTGCAAGACGGTTTTGTCCTTGAGGGTGTCGTGTTGTAATGCCAGATTGATCTTCGCCAAATCCTGATAAACGATACGGCCCGCACCAAGATTCATATGCCCTACTTCGCTATTGCCCATTTGACCTTCAGGGAGACCCACGTTCTCACCGTGGGTGAGTAAATGTGCATGAGGATACCGTTTGTATAGCTGGTCAATAAATGGAGTTTGAGCCTGATCGACAGCAGATACCTTGTGATCTGGAGCCATTCCCCACCCGTCAAGAATCATCAATATGGTTTTCTTATTCAATTGCATGATTTTTAGGTCATTCCAGGCTTGTCGAAAGGTTTTGTGAATGGGGTTTCGATAGGCTCATCCTGACATTATTGAGTTTGTAAAGATAAAAAACAATCGCTCGAAAGGTTTAGGTTTAAAAGGTGTTTTAACACAAACGTAATAGTAAATAGATGGAAAGAAGGTAGAAGACTATTACAAAAAGAAACAGGCTCTGAGTTATTCTTTTTACGGTAAGCCACATATTTCCAATATACTTGCAAAATTTGTTTGCAAATTTAATAGGAGATATTTTGTAGAAAGAGCATTTGATAGACTAATAATAAGTGTTATGCATAATGATCATTAACAGGGATATAAAAAAGAGAATATAATTATGAAGTGATTTAAACTTTTATATTTTTCTTTTTTGAAATTTTTTGAAATTTTTTGAAATCTATGACAAAGAATGTCAGATAGTTAAATTATTTCCAACTTTCTATAGTTGTATCAAATCTGTTTAACAAAGATCGAAAACTATCCATCCAAGCATTGGTGCGTTCTACTGCATAATCCTGGTTATACAGCTCTTGGTCAAAATACTCATCCCTAATATTTTGTATTTCCATTACGCTTATTAAACCCAGATTATGCATTAGAAAATCTATTATAACTTGAAAGTGCTGCAAAATATACC
>CAZPTJ010000218.1:0-5708 GCA_964589085.1 uncultured Flavobacteriaceae bacterium
TTGCGACTTTAGCCAAAGAGTTTGCTGTTTTTGATCATTGGAACTGTTCTGTTCCCAGTCAGACCTGGTGTAATCGCGCGTTCTGGCATGCGGCCAGCTCCGGCGGAAAAGTCGTTAATCCGTCGCTTAAAAATTTAGCCTCCTGGGTGGAACATGTGTATGCTCTGGAAACCATTTTTGAACGTATGGAGAAACATAATATTTCGCATAATGTCTATAAACAGGAGATTGTAGCGCTAACCACCTTAGTCAATGGACCATTTAAAGAAGAAAATGTTGTTCATATGAATCGGGATCTTGATACTTTTAAACAACATTTAAAGGAACGACGGTTAAAGCAATATTCTTTTGTTGAACCTAAATTTACTGGTGTACATAACGACCAACATCCTTCGGCGGCAGAGAAATCAATTATAGATGGTCCGCAACGCATAGGTACAGTACTTCTGGGGGAGCATCTTATTTGGGACTTATATACGGCTATATTTACAGATGATCATTACAAAGACAACACGCTCTTAATTATCACCTATGATGAACATGGTGGGTGTTTTGATCATATTGCTCCACCACCTCCAGAAAAAGTACATCCTCCAATACCAGGAATGGTAGGAGAAGATGGTTTTACCTTTGATCGTTTAGGGGTACGCGTGCCCATGGTTATGGTATCTGCAAATATTAAAAAAGGTACGATATGCAATACGCCTCATGATCATACCTCTTTTATTCACACTGTATCCAAAAAGTGGGGATTGGGTCATCTTACCGATCGCGATCTGAATGCAAATACTTTTGAAAGTGTTTTCTCTCCGGATAAAAGAGAGTTTCCTCAAATAGCAGAACCTATAATTCCAAAAATTAATGAACGGGCTCACGATGATGACGTTCTAAATGATTTACAACATTCTATTTTGAGAGGAGCATATTTTTGGGCTTCCCGGCGAAAAAAAGAAACAAATTCAAAAATCAGAATTCCAAAAATTGAACGTATACAAAAAGTTAAACATGCTCGTGCATTTTTTGAGGATGCAAAAAACTTATTGAAAGGCTTTTAAGTAGGAATATCGCTCTACGAAGTTCGGTTATCTTACTTTATCTAGAAAAGCAAAGTAATTGCTAGGGTCTCGCAACTGACTATAGGCTGATATCTCGGCTATTGCCTTTCCTTTATTTGTAAGTGCAACTAGTGTTGGAAAGGATTTGTCTTTATTATATTTAGCTTGTAGTGATTTATTTGCCTTTAACTGATCTTCCGAAACAATATCAACTCGAAAAGGAATATCAACTTCCAACAGTACAAAGTCATTAGCCTGTTTCAAGAATTCAGGGTTTTCCCAAAAATCTTTTTTCAACATTTTACAGGGTGCGCACCAGTCACTACCTGTAAAGTACATCAGGATGGTTTTATTAGAAGATTTGGCTTCTTCTTTTGCAGCTTCAAAATCAGTAAACCAATGTGCTTCCTGAGCTTGTAAACTACTCATAGCACATAGTATTAATAAGAGAAGAACACGTTTCATAATTGTAAATTGGGTACTACAAATTTAAAAACTTCTTTGAAAAATCAATATTACTTCTTAAAATAACAAGAATCTTGCCATTTTAGTATAAATGCTTTTTTGTAACAACACTTGCTTTATCATAATCTGGTTACCATATCCTGTAATGGTTTCCGTACTTTTTTCATCGTTGCAAAAATATCATCTTGCGCCCGATATCCTATTGGCATAGCTAAAACACTTTGTAATCCTTTTTCGCTTAAGCTTAATATGGTATCATAAGCTTCTGGTTCAAAGCCCTCCATAGGACAGGCATCTATTTGCTCCATAGCACAAACGGTTAACAAATTTCCCATGGCCAGATAGGCTTGTTTTGTTGCCCAAACTTGCGTAGCCTCTGATGTATCTGTTGTAAAACGTTCTATTAAATGCTCCCGATAAGGTTGTAGAATTTCTGATGGAGTCTGACGAACATCCTCCACCTGATCAAAGTAAGTATCGACAAAATCTTTATCAATAGTACGTTCTATACAAAATACTAAAAGGTGAGAAGCGTCTGCAACTTGACGCTGCCCCATAGAAACAGGGACTAGTTGTTCTCTAAGTTTTTTATCTTGAATAATAAGCAATCTTACTGGTTGTAGACCATAACTGGTAGCTGTTAAATTAAAAGCCTCAGCGATACGATGAACTTGCTCTTCTGAAAGTTCTCTGGTAGGGTCAAATTTTTTGGTGGCATATCGCCATATCAGGGCGTCTAGTACTTGTGACATCATCAATGCTTTAGATAACAAAGATAGGGTGCTTTAATATATTTAATATGCTTTAAAACAGACCACCTCTGCTAAAATTTACATAAAATCATCCCCTGCAGTTCTCTTGTATCTTTTTGCACAATAAACTTTTAGTTTCATCGTAATGATATACAGCCTCAAGGATACATTATATCTTTGTCAATATGTTATGTTTATTAAAGTAAAGCAAAATATTAAGCGTATCTCCCTGATTCTGGGAAGCCTTTTACTGGTAATACTTCTTTTTACAGTATTACTTTCTCGATATATTAAAAATACAACAGCACCCCTTATCTATATTTCTATTAAGGAAGTCCCGGAAACGCATACCGCTATTGTTCTAGGTGCCAGTGTTAAGGGAAATGGACGTTTATCTATGGTTCTTGAAGATCGGGTAGAAACGGCTTATCGTCTATATCAAAGTGGAAAAGTCAAACGTTTATTGCTATCTGGTGATAATGGTTCTAAATATTATGATGAACCAACAGCTATGAAAACCTATCTGGTCAATAAAGGAGTTCCTGCAGAACATATTTATCTGGACTATGCTGGTTTTGACACCTATGATAGCATGTATAGAGCCCAAGCCGTTTTTGATGTTAAAGATGCGCTTATCATAACACAAAACTTTCATTTACCTAGAGCACTATATATCGCGCAACGATTAGATTTAAATTATAAAGGCTATGTGAGCGATTTGCATCAATATAGTCACGAATCTTCTAATAAAAATCGAGAGTTATTAGCCAATGTAAAAGCCTTTATGGAGCTCATTTACAACAAAAAACCAACATACCTGGGTAAAAAGATACCCATAGACGGACCGCCACAAATTGTGAATAATGCGCAATAAACTTTTTCAACTCAAAAAACCGCTGTAGTTTTAGCCTTAAATTAACCACTAGTGCTCGCCATACTTAAAAAAGAAATCTACTCCTTTTTTTCATCACCCATCGGATATCTGGTGATTGGTTTATTTTTAATTGTAACGGGTTTATTTCTTTGGGTTTTTGAAGGTGTGTTTAATATTCCAGATTCTGGATTTGCAGATCTGGCACCCTTCTTCCAGTTGGCTCCCTGGATATTTGTGGTTTTGATTCCGGCAGTTACCATGAGAGCCTTTAGCGATGAACAAAAAATGGGAACACTAGAGCTCTTATTAACCAAACCTATTTCCAAAACGGCCCTCGTTTATGGCAAATACTTTGGTGCCTTACTCCTAATTCTTTTTGCTATTCTACCCACATTAATCTATGTGATCGCTATTTATCAATTAGGAAACCCTGTAGGTAATCTGGATACTGGTGTTACGATAGGTTCTTATATAGGATTAGTATGCTTAGGAGCTGCTTTTACAGCCATAGGGGTTTGGGCCTCTACACTTTCTGATAATCAGATTGTGGTCTTTATCATTGCCGTTTTTGGTTGTTTTGTACTCTATTTTGGATTAGAAGGTTTTGCTAATTATAATCTATTGGGAACTCTGGATGCAACTATTGCAAATCTGGGTATTCAATCACATTATGAGAGTATAAGCAGAGGAGTCATAGATACCCGAGATCTTATATACTTTATAAGCATCATTCTATTTTTTAATTTTCTAACCATTTATCGTTTAAAAAAAATGTAGGTTTCTCGTGCGTTATTTAAAATACATACCCGCTCCAATCATACTATTTATAGGCCTGTTCTTTATTAATAGTATCGGTGCTTCTTATTTTAAACGTTTTGATCTTACACAGGACAAACGCTATACCCTAAGTGCTCCCGCAAAACAAGTCTTGGATCAGGTTAAAAGTCCTTTGATCATTGATGTATTTCTGGAAGGGAAGTTTCCTGCAGAATTCCGAAAACTACAACAGGAAACCCGCTATTTATTGGAAGAATTTTCGGCTTATAACCCTAATATTTCTTTCAATTTCATTAATCCCATTGAAGAAGGTACCGATGTTGAAGTCACTGCCGAACAATTTGTAAATTTTGGAATGACTCCTGCCCGTGTTAACGTACGTGCAAATGGTGAAGAATCTATTCAGATTGTTTTTCCTTGGGCTACAGCAAATCATAACGATCAAGCTATTCCAGTACAATTATTAAAACCTATTTTGGGCGCTTCTCCGGAACAACGAGTTTCTGCAAGTATTCAAAATCTGGAATATTCATTTATTAATAGTTTTAATCAACTGATTAATGCCAAAACTAAAAAAATAGCTGTTCTTAATGGTAATGGATCATTACCAGATGCAAAACTGGCAAGCTTTTTACGTACGCTACGCGAAACGTATTATCTGGCATCCTTCCCTGCAGATTCTATTAATAAAAATCCAGAACAATCTTTAAGAGCTTTACGCAATAGTTTTGATTTGGTCCTGATCGCTAAACCTACGGAGGCTTTTACGGACACCCAAAAGTTTGTTTTGGATCAGTTTACGATGGAAGGTGGCAAATCACTATGGTTACTGGATGCCGTGGCCATGGAAAATGATAGTTTGTATAAAAATGGGAGTAGTTTTGCCTTTCCGCGGGATCTAAACCTCAATGATCTCTTTTTCAAATATGGTGTTCGCATCAATCCCGTTCTGGTCAATGATTTATATGCAGCACCTATCCGTCTGGCCGATGGTGAAGGAACGCAGGCACAGTATTTTAATGCTCCCTGGTTTTATCAACCACTAGTAGCGACCTTAAATATTCATCCTATTACCACTAATATTGAGAAACCTCTTATTTTCAGATATGCGAGTCAAATTGATACACTTAAGAGTGCGCCAAATATCAAAAAATCGCCACTACTCTACTCTAGTGTTTTAACTAAACTGGAAGGTGTACCGAGGGAAATTTCGCTGGAAAGCATACGTGTAGAACCTCAACAGGAGGAGTATATTTCTGGACCGCAATTACTTTCTGTATTACTGGAAGGCACCTTCGAATCTGCTTATAAAAATCGAATTCTCCCTGTTGATCTTAAGGATGTCAGCTTTCGCGAAAGCGGAAAAAACCCTTCAAAAATGATTGTGGTTGCTGATGGTGATCTCATTGCTAATGATCTCAGTAATGAGGGACGTCCCTTAGAATTAGGATTGGATAAATTCACCCTATCGCAATACGGAAATAAAGAGTTTTTATTAAATGCTGTCAATTATCTTCTCGACGATGATGGGCTTATTAACATACGAAGCAAGGAAATTGCACTGCCTTTTTTAAATACTCAGAAAACGGTAAGTAGCTTAAACAAATGGCAAGTCCTATGTATTGGGCTTCCTCTGGGTTTTTTACTTGTTTTTGGTATTACATTTTACTACCTGCGTAAACGTAAATATGCCGCCTAGCTGTTGATAAGTTTGTTTCGACAAACGTACCTTTTAAAATATATTTGTATGAATCGTTTATGCCGACAGGCAATGATGAATAATTA
>CAZPTJ010000219.1:0-5708 GCA_964589085.1 uncultured Flavobacteriaceae bacterium
ATGGTATGAGCCGCTCTTCGGGATTCATTTAAAGTACTTTCTTGATTTAAATTATTCTGCAACTCTATACGCCCACAGTTGTTATTTTCTGAAGTGTTAGTGGTGCTTTGATTTGTTGAAGTCCATTTGGTTTTATCTCCTTTAAAGCCTATGGAACCACTTGTTGTGCAACTGGAGTTATAATCGTACAGTCCGGTATAAGTAACTCTGTTTAAAGCATCATATTTAGTAAAGAGCCATTGGTTCTGATTTCTGAGATTCCCATCCTGAGTCAATACAGGACGGTCGAGCTTATCATAAACGATGTACTCCCAGGCTTTACCGGGGATTTTCTTTTCCATGAGTCTATTACGGTAATCATAATGGTATTCATAGCAAAGTAAATCCAGTACTTCTCCTGTAATGGCTGGTGGAGACAGGTCAACTGTTAGGGTTTGTTGTAAAGCACCTACAATGCCATTACCGCTTAGGTAGGGATAGCCATCCTGAATAGAAAGCGTATAAGTGTCTGTTGCAGGGTTGCCGCCAGGAGGCACAAAGGTACCGACAGTCATATTGGGTAATCCAGTTGGGCTTTTATATACGCCATTACGAAGTGATTGTGGAGGATCCATTACTAAATCAATATCCACAGTTAGGGTATTATCAATAAAACTAAATGCTACTCCTCCACTGGCATTTGGACTTATGCTTTTTACTGTTCTGAAAAGCGCATGTTGCGCATAGAAGTAAAATTCATCTACTACATAATCAGCTTTGATGATATCGCTGGCTTTTGGAGGAATCACAAAGGTGAGATTGTCATAACGATCATATACATAATAAGTATCGTGCGGCTCATTATTAGCATAAGTGCGTTTAAGCACTACCTGTCCATCTTTATTGGTAAAGGTCACTGTTGTGTGATTATCTTGATCTCCACTTTGCCAGTTTTCATCTTTTATCGTTTGTTTGGAGAGTTCATTGATATTATAAAAACCTTCAAAATGTAATTCTGGTGTATTGGTATCTCCACTGGTGAAAATCACCTCAAACTGCATCACTTTATCTCCTGGTTTATAGACGCCATTGTTGTAAATACCGTCGGTATTTGCAGCATAGTCGGTACGAATACTATGATTAGCATGAGTGCCATTGGAGAGTGCCCAGGAGACTCCAGGTGCTCCCTGTTCTATAGGCCGTCCTCCATAGGTCGTTTCAAAACGGGTCTCTGCATAGGCATTAACATTACCATTTGCAGCATCTTCAGGATACTTACTGGCATAAAAACCATTAATTGTTTCTTGTAAATCTCCCGTATGAAACAGTCCGTCATTAGCAGAAAAAGGAATGGGCAGGTAGCTTTTGGATACTCTGTCTAATGGATCATAGACTTGTATAGTTATAATATCCTGCCCCTGTCCTCCGGCACGTTCTGAAACAGTTTGTATCACCCGACCTAAACCATCGGCATAAGTGATATTTTCAATCTTTTCAGCATTGGTCGCGTTATCTTCTGCACCATTAGTATATGGCTCAAGATAAGCGGTCTGATGAATATAGTTCTGATCTGTACTTTGTCCCAGAGTTATGGTCAGGCAGCACAATAAGATAAAAGTTGTTGCTAAAGTTTTCATAAGTGTCGGGTTTTATTGTTGGTCAATAGTACAATAGAGTGTGGTTTGTGTACTGAAATTTTGATGAGGGTCTCCATTACTGTCAGTGGCAATACATTTAAACTGAATACTGCCACCTCCAGAACTGCAATAGTCCGCATCATTAATATCATATTGGAAGTTAAAGCTGTTGGAACTTGTTGTCGCAAAAGAAACATAATCTCCTGCGGTTTCTCCAAACTTTACTACTTTTCTAAACCACTGGAAGGTATATGGACCTTCTCCTCCAGAGAAGCCACCCAGTTGCCCGCTATAATATATAGTGCTTCCCGGAGTAGTATTATTAGGTACAAAGGTTACTGCCGAAGAAGTCATCGGTTGTGGATCGGGATCAGGGTTGGGATCACCCGGAGGAATAAGCTCTCTATAGTTATAACGATATTTTTCAACCACCTTACCATAGTTATCTACTACTTTCTCCAGGCGTTGGAAATCATCATAGATGTATTCCATACGATAACCAGAAGGATCAGTCATAGTACGTACTCCAATATTGGGATAATGGGTGTAGTAACTCATTTGTGCATCGTCAGGTAGAGATGCTTGTAGATTCTGTAGAGCTGCTAAGAGTCCTGTCTGATCTTGCTGGTTGGATTCTGTACGTATGGTACTAATTAAGGAGGAATTCAGACTGTTGTATAAGATATTACTGATACGAGCTACAATGTATCGATCATTATATCCCCATATAAGTGCTGTAGATTCTCCGTCAGTCTGTTGTACCTGTCTTGGATTTTTAAAGGCGTATTTTGCAAATTCCATTCGTTCTTCCAAAAGATCATTTCCTTTGGCAGTAAATATTTTTTTAGGTAATTCCTGTGAAGTAAAGGTAGTTTTAACCGTAGAAATAAGTGCTCCACCTTCTGCCTGAGAAGTAATAACTGGAGTGCTATACATATGTGCATTAACTAACCCGCTATACGAAGGATCTTCATGAGGATAGGTATGTGTGATGACTCTGGACTCCCCCTCACTATTCGTTGTTGTAATGGTCTTAGGGTAGCGATAATCCCCAGGAGTATAGGTATAGGTCACCATCTGTTCAACCCCATCTTGTAGGGTTGTTTCCACCTTGGGGTCTCCACCAAAATTTCCAAAGGCTCCTGTTTTATGTAGTGATAAACGTGCAAATTCAGGCGTACAATACGTAGGATTGCTGGTACATTCAGGAGGAGCTACCCAGAAGTATAGGTTTTCACCACCAAAACCAAAAGCTCCTACATTGGAAGGTACATCATTTAAGGTGATATGCCATAGACCACCATCTCGTTGGGTAATTACCGGATAACGATTGGAATTGCGACCAATACTATGAGTCGCCAATCCAAAGGTGCGATTGTTGTTATGAACCTCTGGTGTATTATATTCAATCTCACGTGAACTCGTTGCAGTAGATTCTCGTTGTAGACTTCCAAAATATGGATACTTACTATAATTAGTACTTCCAAAACTACCGCCTGCCTGTGGGATTTGATAGGTGCCTTGTTTATAGATGTTCTGACTTTGATTAGGGGTTAAAAAGCGATAGAACTTATCCAGACTCTCTAATGGATTTTCATAATTGACCACAATTTCTCTAACACTTGAATAAGCCATATGCTGTTTATCTCCATTAATAGGTTGAGAAGGACGATGTAACATCAGATAATCATCAGGTAAGGAATTACTATCGGCATCCTGACTAGCTGGAGCATTAGGAAAGGTCTCCTGAGTGACATATTCAAAGATAGGATCACTTATTGCGCGTCCAGAAAGATAGGTGTATTGTTTTTCCTTGGCCAATACTTCATTAGAAGTATAATCTTTCATACTTTTAATACGTAACCCCGCTTTATTCTCTTCAATATAGTTGATTACCGTACTTGCCTCCGGTCCTTCAACGGTTACCGTCTTGGTATATCCCAAAAAATAACTGGCTACAAAAAGCTGATAATATCCTTGATTGAGAAAAAAAGAAGTCTGAGCGGCAGGCTCATTTTCTTCATATACCCAGATAATTTGGTTAGGATCAATAAGTGTCTGACAATTGCCGTCAAAAAGGTCTGCCCAATTGTAGCTGGTATTTGCATCGGGAAGAGCAACGACAATGATTTGCTTATTAATGGTGGAGTAAATTCCCAGTCCCGTCGTTGCTGTTCCATTACGTACATATTCCAGATTATGGGGGCCTTCTTCCTGGAAGTCTACTTGGAAGGTTGTACTTATTACGCTAGGTGAAATAAAATCCTCAGTAGAAGAAGCATTGCACTGATCACTAAAAGGTGTGGGTAAGCTACTGGGACTATGAGTGATTGCTGCTTTTTGAACATAATTAATCTCTGTTTCAGGATCAGCTATACGGGTACGAGCCTGTTCATATTCAAAAACGGTAGATCCCCCGGTAGGATATATAATACGTTCTAATATTCCATTATTGGAAGCATTAAAACTTGGATTACGATTTGCTCCACCAGAGTTAGGAAAATTATAATTAGAGGATGCTGGTGGTATAAGACTTGTATTAGTAGTAGCTCCATTATAATACCCTAAATAATCCTGAGCTAGCGATCCTAATGGTGCGAGAGCCTCGGCATCATTATAGAAAAAAGCATATTCCTGTTCTTTATTGGTATTTGTCGCATCATAAATATCAATTCCATCCAATTTTAAACGTACTTTATGAATATCTGAGTTTGCTGAAGGATTATCAAAAGCTGTTGTTTTAAAATAATCATAGTTAAAACGATAGGACTTGGAGAGGGAGGTTCCCGAAGTACTATTCCCATTATTATAGATATTTATTTTAGTTATCCCAGCATCAGGCCCGGAACTGATATTATTAGTATGGGTTGCATCTACAATTACTTTGTTATTATGCTTAATCTTATCCAGTACTTTTCTATTGTGAAAAGTGGTTTCTGTAGATGCATAAGAAAACGAGGTGCTGCTGGCCTCATAGGTGCTCGCCAGTGTGGTTACCGCCTCAGATATACCGTCAGAATAGCTCTCATTACGATTATCTATATAATCTGCATATATAAAATCATAGATATCCTTTCCCGTAGGGGAAACAATTCGGGTCAAATACCAGGTGGAGTTAAAACGTACTCGTTGTCCATATTGAAAATGGGTTCCGGTATCACTCGTTTTCACCCGTTCTGTCTGATCGACTACGGCAAAAGTATAGGTGGTTCCAGATTCATCTTTCACTGTAAATCCACTAATACCTTCTGCACCAACTCCGCCAATAGTTGTAATAGTAGTGGCTGGGTTATCTAAAGAAAAAGGTTGTTTTGTATTCAGGTCTAAAGCAAAAACTTCATTTAAACCCATTACATTTAAACTATAGTAATCGGGTTGAGTCTCATATTCTTGCTTATTCACCTTATCTAAAAAGTCAAAATAAGTTAATGCTTGCGAATGACTGGAATAGTTATGAGAACCTCCAGAATTTTCAGAAAACCAATAGTCCGAATCTGAATAGGTAAGCATCTTATTTTTAACTCCTAAATTATACCAAGAGGTATAGGCACCACTGGAGTGCGCAAAAATACGATCATCGGGAAGACCATTCACCATTCGAGAGATACGACCTCCTACATTAAGATTCCAGCCCAGTCCTGTTAAGGTGGGTAATTGATTTACTTTAATACCACTGGCATCATAGCTCAAACTTATGGGTAAATCCAATTCACGCCCCTTATGGGTATAGATAGGAACCTGAATTGTTGGTGCTCCTGTATATAGATTAGCGCCTACATCGCCATAGCGTGTAAATTCAAAAGCCTCTGGTGCCTGTGGTAGACTGACTCTCTGTGAGAGCTGATTCTCGAAATTAAAGCTTTGTCCACCACCATCCTGTCCATAAGATAGGATTGTAGCTAAAAACAATAACATAAAAGTAATTCCCCCTTTTTCCATAGTGGTTAAAAGAATTAATGGTTAATAAAAATGTAATAAAAATCCCCTACTCATATATGAAGTAGTATACATTTATTAATACACTATAAGTGCATCAGTATTATGTTTTAATATGATAATTCTCAAATGATGTAGGGGTATTCAAGAATTATT
>CAZPTJ010000220.1:0-5682 GCA_964589085.1 uncultured Flavobacteriaceae bacterium
ATAATTTAAATCAAGAAAGTACTTTAAATGAATCCCGAAGAGCGGCTCATACCATTGGAGGAACTGTGATCCATTATACTAATGATGCCTATCCTAATACCAATCTCGAAACACTTACCTTAAGTTATTATGATGATTATAGTTTTGATTGGAATTATAGCAATGCCTTACCTAATCCTACATCCATCAATAGTTTTGGGCAAACCAAAGCACAAAGCACAAAAGGATTCCCTACAGGAAGCAAGGTTAGAACCCTAGGGACTAATGACTGGACAATCAGCTATACCGTTTATGATAATCGTAGAAGAGCCATAGCTTTAGCTTCGTATGATGCTTTTTTAAATACAGAGAATATCGTAAAATCAGAACTGGACTTTGCGGGACGTGCATTAACGGTGGAAACCACTCATACTAAAGACGGACAGGCCGCCATTGTAACGACAGATAGCTTTACCTACGACAGCCAAAACAGGCTGATCAGTCAGAATCAAAGTATTAATGGGCAGGCCTCAGAGACTATTTTAGTAAATAACTATGATGATATTGGACAGTTGGTGCGCAAAAGTGTCGGAGGGTTACAAGATGTAGATTACCGATATAACATTCGTGGATGGATGGCTGGAATCAATGATGGTGTTTTTGATAATGCGGCTAATGCTACTAATGATTTATTTTCTTTTAGAATCAATTATGACCGCAGTGAGATTAGTGCTAGCAGTACACCGCTTTTTAATGGAAATATCAGTGAGACTTTATGGCGCACTACAGGCAATGACAATAACATTAAAGCCTATAGTTACACTTATGATGCCTTAAACAGACTTACGGACAGTCGATTTGCTACAAAAAACTTAAATGGAAGTATCTATAATTTAAGTGATGCCTATCGCGAAAAAATAAATGGCTATGATAAAAACGGAAACATCTTGGAACTGTATCGTACAGGTGCTATTACTTCAGGACAAACTGAAATATGGGATGATCTAGATTATAGCTATAGTGGAAACTTTCTGGATGCGGTGCGTGAAAAAGATGAAGGCTTTGTGGGTACTACCAATATCCAAATGCGTAATGAAGGCTTTTTAGACGGGTCTGTAGATGATGTGGATTACAGCTATGATGACAATGGTAATATGATTACAGATGCCAATAAAGGCATTACTGCTATAAGTTATAATCACTTGAATTTACCAGAAGCAGTAACCATTGATGGGGTGGATAGTGAAGGTGCTATCCAGCAAGGAACCATCTATTACACCTATGCTGCCACAGGAATTAAGCTTAGAAAACGTTTTGTGCCTGATGGTATTGGATCACCAGTAACGACTGATTATTCAACGGGCTATATCTATGAGAATAATAATCTCAAACTATTGCCACACGCTGAAGGTTATGCAGAACCTGATAGTAATGAATTTAGCTATGCCTATAACTATACCGATCATTTGGGTAATGTAAGACTCACCTATAAAGACAATGGACAAGCCAGCGTTGTTAATGATACTTTTGATAGTGGTGTTAACAGCTGGGAAGCTTTCAATGGAGCAAACTTAAGTAATGATGCTGGTAAATTAAAGGTAGTTACCAGTGACAATGGTAAAGGCGCACAAAAGACCATTGACGTACAATCAGGTGAGGCATTAAGTATCGGCTTTACTGTGGAAGTGCTCAATACGCAATATTTGGAAGTAGAAATTGAAGAATATAACAATGGAAGCCTCATAGAAACCAGTGTTTTACCTGTAAACAGTAGTATGATGAGTTTTCAGTTTCCCATATTGGCTACTACAGATCAGGTTAAAATAAAAATTATAAGAGATGGCTTCCTAGACGGTGCCAGTATGTTTTATTTTATTGATAACTTTACGGTTACGCAGCAAAGCCTAGAAATATTATCTGAAAAGCATTATTACGCTTTTGGACTCCTTCAAAAGGGGTATAATTACGGGGTTTCTGCTAACTCCAACTCAATGGCGGAACGGTTTGCATACAACGGCAAAGAAAATAATCCAGAATTAGGATTGGAATGGTACGACTATGATGCGCGTAATTATGATGCTGCATTAGGGCGTTGGATGAACATTGACCCACTGGCGGAAGAAATGAGGCGTCATAGTCCATATAACTATGCATTTAATAATCCTTTACGATTTATTGATCCCGATGGTATGGCTCCTGAAGATATAATAATAAAAAGTGATAATCAGGAATTTAGGGAAAGAACTCTAGCGGCTTTACAACAATTAACAGATGACACTTTGCAAATAGATGATAACGGAAAGGTAACGATTTCTGATACAGGGTGTAATGATGGGTGTAATTCAGGGGAAGGATTGATTTCAGAGCTTATAAATAGTAATCAGGTTGTGACAATAGAAGAAACCTCTGGAAGTAATGTGACCCGTGCAGATAGTTATGATGGTTTTTCTCCTGACGATCCCTCAGGTCTCGGCACTGGTAAGGGCAGTGGATCTATTATAAGGTTTAATCCCGACAAAGAAAATGGCGGGGTAGATGTAGATGGTAATACAGAAAGGCCTAATCAAGTAGGTTTAGCTCACGAATTAGGACACGCGAGAAATAATGCAAGAGGACTTACTAACTTTGAAAGTAGTAATATAGAAGATCCTGATGGATCAGGAACTCTTTTAAATGTTGAAGAAGTTGCTGTCAGAAATTTTGAAAATATAATAAGAAACGAACAGTTAGTACCTCTACGCAGAACAGAAATAAAAAAGAATGGAAACTAGAATGAGATATATATTTATATTATTAGTTTTTGGGGTATTTACAAATTGTGATAATAGTTCCAAACAAAACCTCGGATTTTTAAATTTTAAATCTACTTATAATAACTTTTTTGACAATATTAAATGTGCCAACGATTTAACTGATTTTGGTCTGACTAAAGATTCTTTGCGAGAGTTTTTTAAAGAGGTTTTTGAAGAAGAAAATATTGAGAGTCTTGAAATTATATTTTATGCCGAAAGCGGTGAAGTAATTAATCTTTATAGAAATGCATTTATTACTAGTAAGAATAGAAAAAAGATTAAATATTCTTTAAATAACAGTATTGTTAAATCAATTGAGTATGATTTATCGTTTAATTTAGATGATTTTATTAGTCAAGTATCTCAGAATAAGAATAGACCTACGAATAATAAGTTGCTTTTAATCAAATCTGATAAGAAAAATAGCTCCTGCCAACTATTCAGAAATATTAACACATTACAAAAAAATGGGGATAGGCTAGTTTGGTAGAATCTGGTGCACTAATGTCTTGTCTGGGACTAATCTCCTGCTCGACATTGAGCGACACTAATCGTTAAAAACGCGACAAAAGTGTTCCAATGTTGGACACAGCTAAAATAGAATAAGTTAGATGTTATAAAACTTTCTGTTTACAGGAGGCTTTATACTGTAGATTCACGGTAATAGTTTTTGAAGTAAATATGGCATCATTAGATTTAACAAAAGAGGAGTATAAGGAGTTAATAGAATTAGTCTTTCTAGGAGTTTCCATCAAAACAGGAGATATAATACCTGAAAGTTATGAGCAACTAACTAATTTTCCTTCGGTTAAATTGAGAAATAAGGTGTTTAGTCAAGCTAAAGTCTTTGATTGTGAACACTTAATCCATCACGAAGAAAACTTAAAAGGGCAATATTTCTTAAAAGAGGGGGATAATTTATGGTTTGAATATCTAGATGAATAGAAGGGGTTTAATCTAAGCGTACTAGCATCATCTCAAGAAGATTCTTTAACATAAATTCAAAGGAGAGAAATCAAACACATCAAGGAAGTAAATCAATAAGATTCTGAATAAAATATGATCCAAAATTTTCCAAATTGATTTGACTTTTATCCCGACACTAATCAGGAAAAACGCAACAAAAGTGTTGCAATAATGGAACACTACTAAAATAGAAAGGATTATAATAAGTTATTCGTAGATTTATACCTCCATAAAGCATTCAAATGGGGGTTCTTACATCTGATTATACAGTCCACAAATAGGTAATGAAATAAGTCCCGAACAAAGAAGTGAAGTAAATCGTATTGTTCCTAGAGTTAGACCAGCTAAAGTTATTAAACCTAGTGGCATTAAAATGTAATTTAAAATGAAAAATATTTTAATACTTATAATAATATTGTTTTCCAGTTGTGCAACAAGTCAAAAATATGATATTAAATATAATGACGCAGAACCTAGTGAAAAGCAAAAGTTAGTGATTCAAGAAATAAAAAAAGAAAATGAAATAATGCTTTTTTTTGATGGAGGATTTGATAATGAAAGTATGACTATAATTGTTAATGATGAAATATTACATCAAGATGTAATATCCACAGATAATATTATAGGATCAGCTAAGAGTTATACTTTTCTAGATTCACACAAAGAAATAAGGATCAAATTAAAAGAACATACCATAAAACTAACTCCTAATAAGAATTATCCTTTTATATCTATAGATATAAAAAATAACACTCCGTTCATTGAGTATAGAAAAACGTATAAAAAATATAAATAGAAAAGATGATAATGGATCAAATTAGGGCATGATTTTAGCTTGATGTCTAAATAATTGAAAAGCAGTAATTCTTGTAAAACGGAATTGCTGTTTTTTTATGAAGTTATCTTTGTCATTATGGTAATAATTAATAAGTGATATCTAATTGAAAAAAGACAATCATTATGTATTATAAAAAGCAGCTGATTTTTTCCGTATTCATATTGTTTATATTATCATTTATTTTGTACAAACAAATGACTATTAAAAACCGTATCAAGAGCAGTCATTTAACTAATGTGGAAATAATAAGTTCTCATTGTTCAAATCAATTATCCAAAAATAATTATGGCTATTTCGAATTTAAGCATCAGGATAAGTTATACCAGCAGAGGGTTGGTAAATCAAAGTGCAAAGAGATATCCGCTAAACAAAGTTTAAGCCTTTATTATTATCCAGATAAAGATGAGTTTTACTTTCCAGAAATAACAGATGAAAATTATCATTGGAAATTCATCATTCCTCTAACAATTATTTTAGTACTTGGATTAATACCTTATAAATTATTTTTAAAATGATCAAATATTTGCTTATTATATTTTCAGTAAACCTATCAATTGCCCAAGAGTTTGAGGGGATAATTAGATATGGTACTAAATTTGAAGTAACAGATGAAAACTTCAATCTAAAAAAGAAGTTTCGAAATCAGAAAGAAAGCGATTCTGCAATTGTAGCTTATACAAGGAAAGGAAGTTTCTTAAAATATAATTATGAGCCAAAGGTTATCGATGTTTATGATAGTAAAACTAAATTGATATATACTATTGATAAAAATGATAAATACTTAGTAACGACTAATCCAAATGATCAGTCTGGTTCTAGAAAAACTGAACCCATAGTTGTAAAATCTGATTCTATAGTTACAGTAAATAAAATAAATTGCAAAATGATCCAATTTGATTATGGATATTATAAAATGACTATCTATTATAATGATGATGAGAAATATAAAGGAATGGGAAAACTATTCTTCTATAAATCCCTATTAGATTCTAACATCAAAGAAAGTATCATTAGTGATTTTTTAATAGTCAAATGTATTCAGGAATTTGATAGTGTTATACAATTTACATTTATTTATTTCGTATTAAAAGCATCTATATAGTGATG
>CAZPTJ010000221.1:0-2172 GCA_964589085.1 uncultured Flavobacteriaceae bacterium
CCATCTTCTAAGTAGATTTTCCCCGTTTCTTGAAATCCAAGTTTATTATAAAAATCGATTAAATAGGTTTGCGCTGAAATACGAATATCTTGCTTTCCTAACTCCTCATAAATTGTGGCTACCGTTGTTTCCATTACATCATATCCATACCCATATTTCCGTTCAGAGTCTATGACTACAACCCGGCCTATACTGGCTTCTTCAAAATAATCTCCAGACTTAAAAATGCGAGTGTACGCTACCAGTTTATTGTTCTTGTATCCTAATACATGAAGTGCTTTTTGGTCTTTACCGTCGATATCCTGATAAACACAATTTTGTTCTACCACAAAAACTTCACTACGCAATTGTAATACTTGGTACAATTGATCAATAGTAAAGTCTTTGAAATGTTTAACCGTAAAAGTGATATCTGACATAGACGTATACCTAGTAAACTACCTCGTGGGCTTCTCACAAGGCATTCGTTGGAAACAAATTTTTAATTTCGACGCAAGCCTCGCGGTATTATACCCTTTGGTAGTGCCAATAAATTTTAAAATACCGTTTTACAATTTCGCGTAAGCATTACAATTCATACAAATAAACGTATTCCGAGATTTCCGCCTTCGCTGAAATTTTATTAGCAGTGTGCTATTTTGTCTACACGTCTTTGATGACGTCCGCCTTCAAAATCAGTACTTAAAAATGCTTTAACCATAGCCAATGCCTGCTGTTCGGAAGTATAACGTGCGGGTATACTGATGACGTTCGCATCATTATGCTCACGTGCAAGAATGGCAATTTCTTTAATCCAACATAAAGCAGCTCGTACTTTTTGATGTTTATTAGCTGTCATCGACACCCCATTACCGCTACCACAAATAATGATACCAAAATCTACCTTTTCTTCTGCAACATCACTTGCAACTGGATGTACAAAATCGGGATAATCAACACTATCATTACTATTAGTACCATAATTGGTAATTATATGACCTTCAGATTCTAGGAAGGATACAATAGTTTCTTTATACGATGTTCCTGCGTGGTCATTACCTATGGCTATTCTCATAATAGTGATGTTAGATGAGCTACAAAGGTAGAAAAATACATGCGCTTCAAATGATCATTTACACTGTTAATTGCTCGTTAATAAGACCTGTCAATAACTTTTTACTAGTATAGATAAAAAGATTTGCTTTTGTCTGGCATTTTTAGAATACGTCATCACTTCTTTACAAACCAAATTTTTCTTTCCTCTTTTTTAAGATTTATAATTCTCAAAAATTAATCTCGTTTTTAATAACTGTAACATCAAAATTTTCATCAATTAATAGCTTATAACAATTATCAACATTTGTGAACTATATATCAAAACTGCTTTAAAATAATTATGTTAGCTCATGGTATAACCTGTGAATAAGCGTTAATAATATTTAAGAACTCACTTTTCAAAATATCGTGTCAAAAAGTTATTCCGCTATTAACACCCTATAATAACCATCATTTTTTATTTAAATTTTAAAAAAGAATTGATGTATTATAATATGATTGTTTAAAACTAAAATAAAGCTCACTTAAAAGTTTTAGTTTTTAATAAACAATAAGACATTTTCATTAATTAAAAATAGAGTATTGAAAATTATCCGTTAGGATCTTGTAAATCTTCTGTAGCTGGAATGGCAATAGGAGATTCACTTTCGGTATCAAAAGAACTATTGATATAAGCGATAAATCCTACGATGCCTATAAGAAATATAAGGATAAAAAGGATGGTTGTTTTTTGTGGTTTTCGCACAGCTATCGCATTAGTGTATGTATAAAAGACTCAATTTTAAACGAATTGTTACATTAAAATTAAGAAAATTTTAAGAAATAGATAATTTTGTTTAAGATATGCGTCTATTTTTAAGGATAACTAGAGATTATGATTAAACAAAAAAACTAAAATTATAGAAGGTATATTTTAGTTTAATATTTGAGTATTCAATAATAAATTAAGGTTTTTAAAGTGATGGATATCAGGTATTTTTTACTAATACACAATAGATTAACACACAATTAAACTCAAAATAACCTTATAAACTAGGTATTTAATTTTTTAAACGTAGCTTTGTCCCAATCTTAATGGATTTATTTTTAATGAATTCATGCTATTTAATACTTCACGTACCATACGCATTCGCCCGA
>CAZPTJ010000221.1:2272-5641 GCA_964589085.1 uncultured Flavobacteriaceae bacterium
AACGGAAGACAGAAGAATTCATTGGTGTAATTGAAATACAAAAGAAGTTTGCCTTTGTTCATACGTCAGAAGAAGGCAATAAGATGCATACCGATGTTTTTGTACCGCTTAAGAAAATAGGAGATGCAACCCATGGAGATAAAGTCGTTGTTACTATAGAAGACTGGCCAGAAAAAGCAGAAAGCCCTTTTGGAAAAGTAACTAAGATTTTAGGAAAACCTGGTGAACATCAGACAGAGATCCATTCTATTCTGGCACAATATGGACTACCCTATGAATTTCCAAAAAAAGTAGAAGACTTTGCAAATAAGATTGATACCTCTATTAAAGAAGATGAAATTGCACGTCGCAGAGATATGCGTGACGTATTAACCTTTACGATAGATCCAAAAGATGCCAAAGATTTTGATGATGCCTTAAGTTTTCAAAAACTGGAAAATGGCAATTATGAGATTGGGATTCATATTGCAGATGTAAGTCATTATGTAGTACCAGGAACCATACTCGATGATGAAGCCTATGAACGGGCAACCTCCATCTATTTGGTAGATCGTGTCGTTCCTATGCTTCCTGAAGTATTGAGTAATAATGCCTGTTCGCTAAGACCTAATGAAGAAAAATATACCTTTTCTGCCGTATTTGAACTGGATCCCGCTTCTGCGAAAATAAAAAACCAATGGTTCGGACGTACAGTAACCTATAGCGATGCCCGTTTTGCTTATGAAGAAGCACAAGCCGTTATTGATAGTGGAACGGCCACCATTCCAGCTGAAGTTTCTTTAACTGGAGAAACGTATAACACAACACCAGAATTACAAGAAGCCATTCTTGAATTAAACAGACTTGCTAAAATTATGCGTAACCAACGCATGAAAAGTGGTGCAATTTCCTTTGATAAAGTCGAAGTAAAGTTTAATCTAGACCAAGAAGCAAATCCTGTAGGCGTTTATTTTAAAACCTCAAAAGAGGCCAATAAACTCATTGAAGAATTTATGCTATTGGCAAATAAAAAGGTATCTGAGTTTATCGGAAAACGCACACCAAAACACACTTTTGTGTATCGTGTCCATGACGAACCCGATGATGAAAAACTGGCTGCTTTACAAAATGTGGTTGGTAAGTTTGGATATAAACTCAATTTTAAAGATCGTAAGAGCACCACAGCGTCCCTAAATAATCTTTTAAAAGACGTACAAGGTCGTAAAGAACAAAACCTCGTAGACACGCTTGCGATACGTTCGATGGCAAAAGCCGTGTATACCACACAAAACATAGGGCATTATGGACTCGCTTTTGATTACTATTCCCATTTTACCTCTCCCATACGTCGTTATCCGGATGTGATGGCACACCGTCTATTACAACACTATATAGATGGCGGTAAATCGGCAAATGAAGAAGCTTATGAAGAAAAATGCAAGCATTCCAGCAGTATGGAACAGCTCGCAACCCATTCAGAACGTGATAGCATCAAGTATATGCAAATACGCTTTATGCAAGACCATAAAGACGAGGAATTCCTGGGCGTTGTTTCCGGTGTAACCGAGTGGGGAATCTATGTAGAAATCATTTCCAATAAATGTGAAGGTATGGTGCGCTTACGCGAAATCAAAGATGACCATTACGAGTTTGATCAGGATTCCTATGCTATTATTGGACGAAATACAAAAAACACCATCACTCTAGGTGATGAAGTCTATGTCAAAGTCAAAGAAGCCGACCTTGTTAAAAAACACCTTGATTTTTATTTGATAGGAAGCAGAGAAGAAGTAGAAGGTTAATATATTCGGTATTCGAGTGATTTTTCAGCAAGAAAAGCCGAAAAATTGTATCGAGAATCCCTTTTTTGGTGAATGCCTATAACAGTAAAATACATTAGGAATGCTTAAGTTTGATAGTCACTATGAATCAAAAACAATTCATTCCACTGGATAAAAATTACAAAGCTAGAGTCAAAGCCAGTTTTGCTAAGCAGAAGTTCATGGATTTTATAGGCGCTGAGTTAAACACTCTAGAGCCTGGTTATTGTGAAATCCGATTACCCTATTCCGAAAATCTTACGCAGCAACACGGGTTTTTCCACGCAGGGATTGTATCTACTATAGCCGATAATGCTGCAGGCTATGCTGCGTTTACTTTGATGGAAGCTACTTCATCTATTCTCACCGTAGAATATAAAATTAACCTGATGGCTCCCGCAAAAGGAAGCTTTTTGATTGGAAAAGGCAAAGTGGTAAAACCAGGAAAAACCTTAACCATTTGTCAAACCGAAGTCTTTGCAGAAGAAGATGGTCAACAAAAACTATGTGCTGTAGTACAATCAACCTTGATCCAATTAAAAGACAAGATCGATGGTCCTGCAAAATAAGTACGTATGATGTTATCTACTGGTACCATACTCCTATTAGCACTCTTGTTTTTTGCAATTGCACTACTCTATAGTTCCGTAGGCTTTGGAGGAGGATCCAGTTATTTAGCCATACTAGCCATAGTTATCACTTCCTTTTTTACCATTAGATCACTAGCATTGGTTTGTAATATTGTGGTGGTAAGTGGTAGTACGTACTGGTATATTAAAAAAGGACATTTTAAAGGAAAATTTGTATTCCCCTTTATTATCGCCAGTATACCACTCGCCTTTTTAGGTGCTACCTTTCGTTTAAAAGAAGAAGTATTTTTTATCCTGTTAGGATTAGCCTTAATAGGTTCGGCCATAGCATTACTGACACAAACTCTAAACACCAGAGACCTTCAGGAACGTATCCAAAACTACCCTCCTTTCTTGAGTTATATATTAGGAGGAGCCATAGGTTTATTATCTGGACTTGTGGGTATAGGCGGTGGTATCTTTTTGGCCCCAATACTCAATCATTTACGCTTTGCAAAAACCATTCATATTGCAGCGCTAGCAAGCTTCTTTATTCTCGTCAATTCTATCTCTGGGATCATTGGTTTAATGACTGCAGGGACATTAGAACTCCCCTGGTTAGAAACTGTGATTTTGGGACTCGCCGTTTTTCTAGGTGGACAATTAGGCATAAGGCTTAGCCTTGCAACACTATCCCCAAACAACTTGAAACGGATTACTGCATTATTAGTTGGGATTGTAGGGGTACGGGTTATTCTTGTAAATGGATTACAACTCTTTGAATAGTCATTTCGACCGCAGGGAGAAATCACATAAATGCTTTTCTAAGGAACCTGATGATCTAAAATACTTACTGTAATGTGATCTCTTCCCGATAGCTATCGGGACGTTCCTCTGTCGAGATGACTACAACACATCATTTCGAGCTGTCATCCTGAGGTTTATCTTGAGCTCGTCGAAAGGCTGTCGAAGGAGTAGGGAGAAATCACACAAGCAGCTTA
>CAZPTJ010000222.1:0-5602 GCA_964589085.1 uncultured Flavobacteriaceae bacterium
TTTTGCAGCACTTTCAAGTTGTAATAGATTTTCTAATGCATAATCTGGGTTTAAACCCTACTTCCTGGCTTACTATTAATGCAGGTCCAAATTTTGGTTTTTCAGGCGAAGAAAGAGACTTTGAAATCTCGGCATATGTAGAACAGAAATCAATATAAGACCCTCAAAATGGTTTCATTTTGATCCCGTGGCAGGTACTCTATTAGGTGAGAATTCTGAACTATTAACAGGATTTCATCTAGGTTTTGAATTGTATTAATTCTTGATGATTCTAAAATAAAATATACGTCATTCCATAAAATTTAATAATCCATTATAACACATATTCCGATATCTGCTATCTTTAGAAAAAAATCTAAAGATGCGTCTCTCCTTCCTTCTTTTTGTACTCTTCTCGACCATAAGTGTGGCTCAGCCTAATACAGAAGTCTATCTTTTTGACGTAGTCCCAAAAGACAATCAATATACATTAGACAATCAAAGAAACATTTCTAATAATGAAGGCTATGACAACCAGCCATCTTTCTATAACGATAATCAGGTCCTTTTTGCTGCTACTCGTCAGGGTCAAACCGATATAGCATCATACAATGTGCGCGACCATAAGATAAGTTGGGTTAATGCAACAGGACAAGGCAGTGAGTACTCTCCTACCAAGATTCCTGGTAAAAAAGCGGTGTCATCCATTCGATTAGACACTACCGGATTACAACGACTCTATCAATACGATTTTAAAAGCGGAAAAGATAAAGAGCTTGTTAAAGATCTGGTCATCGGTTATCATACTTGGATCGATCAGGATATGATTGCTTCGGCAGTTCTGGCAGATGGTGGACTTAATCTGGTTATTTCCAATCTTAAAAATAAAACTAATGATACCTTGCAAAAAAAGATAGGACGCTCGCTTCATAAAATTCCAAATTCAAATCGTATAAGCTATATCAGCAAAGAAAACGAGCAATGGGAGATCCGATCAATAGATCCAATAACAGGCGCTAATACTAAAATTATCAGCACTATCCCAAGAACTGAAGACATGTGTTGGTTACTTAATGGTACTATACTTATGCCAAAGGATAATATTATTTATAAATTCAATCCTGAAACCGATCAAAACTGGTCAGTTTTTACCTCATTTGACGATCCTAATCTCTGGAATATTACTCGTATATCGACTAATGCTATCTCTAGTCAACTGGCGCTGGTGTCAGAAGTTTCTCCAGAGGTCATTGTTCAACGACAACTAGAAGCTTATAATGCTAGAAATATTGAAGCCTTTTTAGATACCTATTCAGACAATATCAAATTATATAATTTCCCGCAACAGCTCACAACAGATGGTAAAGTGGCTATGCGTGATAGATTCTCTAACTTTTTTAAGAATACTCCAGACCTTCATTGTGAAATCAAAAATCGTATTATTAAGGGAAATAAAGTTATTGATGAAGAGTATGTAACCGCAAATGGTCAACACTTTACTGCAGTTGCTATTTATGAAATTACAAATAATCAAATTTCTAAAGTCACTTTTATAAGACAATAAACTATACACTCTTTTTATGATCAACAAAATAACCATAGTATTAGTATTCTTTTTAAGTTATATCCCTTTTGCAATTGCTCAAACAACATTCATTCAAAATGTCAATATTGTAGATGTTGAAAACAGTCGTATTAATCCCAGTCAAAATGTGCTTATTGACGACGGCATTATTACCAAAATCAGTTCAAAAAAACTAAAAACAAAAGGCCATGTTCAGATAATAGATGGTAGTGGTAAATATCTCATGCCTGGTATGATGGATGGCCATATTCACTTTTTCCAAACAGGAGAAGTTTATACCCGTCCGGACGCTATTGATTTAAGAAAATATGTCTCGTATGAAGAAAATCAAGCCTTTGCTTGGAAACTGGCAGAAGATAGTTTTAAGCGCTATTTACGATTAGGTATTACTACCGTAATGGATGTAGGTGGCCCTATTGAATACTTAAAAGTGCGTGATAGTTTGGCAGCAAATACCCCTTCTCCTAATATCCTCATTACAGGATCTCTCTTTTCTCCATATCAACCAGATGCATTCAACCAATTAGAAGATGCTCCAATTGCAAAAATTAATACTATAGAAGAAGCAGATGCGCTTTTTACAAAAATGATTCCTCATAAACCTGACTTCTTAAAAATCTGGTATATTCACAGTACAGAAAGTCCTGCCGAGACTTATTTTCCAGTTGCAAAACATATTGCACAACTAGCTCATAATAATGGAATCAAACTAGCCGTACATGCTACTCAACTTAAAACTGCAAAACTTGCTGTAGAAGCTGGAGCAGATATTCTGGTACATAGTGTAGATGATACTCAAGTTGATGAAGCTTTTGCAAAAATGTTAACAGACAATAATGTCGCTTATATTCCAACATTTATTGTAAGTGCAAATTATAGCAAAACCTTTATTTCTAAACCCGATAATCACCCACAAGATTTAGCTTATGCAAATGCAAAAGCTTATGGTACCTTAACAGATTTGCTACATTATCCAGAGAGTGAATTACCACAAATCATTTCCATATACCGTCAAAATGAAGACCTTTTAAAACAACGACAGGCCAGTTCAAACAGCATTATGTCTAGTAATCTTAGATTTCTACGAGATCTCGGAGTAACTATTGTAGCGGGTACTGATGCAGGTAATATAGGTACTATGCATGCATCTTCCTTTCTTCAGGAACTGGAAGCTATGCAAGATGCTGGAATGACAATACCTGAAATTATCAAAACTGCAACCATCAATGCTGCAAAAGGTTTTGGCATAGATAATACCTTAGGTAGTATTACTAAAGATAAACGTGCAGATCTTGTACTCTTAGATAAAAACCCTTTGGAAGATTTAGCACATTTAAATACAATTAATCACGTCTTTAAAGATGGAGTTCCTATGGAAGCAAGTACCATACTTAAGGAATCTCCAGAAGCTATTGTACAACGACAACTCAACGCATATAATGCTAGAGATATTGAAGCGTTCTTAGACACTTATACAGACACAATCAAACTATATAATTTCCCTAATGAACTAACTACAGATGGTAAAGAAGCTATGCGTGCTGGGTTTATTCGGTTTTTTGACAATACGCCTAATCTACATTGTGAAATTAAAAAACGTATCGTTATTGGTAATAAAGTCATTGATCAAGAGTATATCACTGCTAATGATCAAAACTTTGGTGCAGTTGCAGTTTATGAAGTAGAGAATGGCAAAATAGCTAAAGTAACCTTTATAAGGTAGTACTATGAAAATAATAACATTAATTAGTGTAATAATACTCCTTTTTGCAAGTTGTAAAAAAGAAAGAGCTCAAGAAGGAATGCAGTCTGGTGACACAGCTAAGATCATTTTAAATACAGAAACAAAATTCCTCCCTAAAAAAGAGCAACAACTCAGAGTTATTAAAAAAGCTATTATTACTCCTTCTCTAGATGGAAATTCTGATGACCCAGCTTGGAAAGAACAAGAATGGTACGCTATAGATCAACGATGGATAGGGCCAGAATATACAGCTACAGATTTTTCCGGACGATACAAGCTTACCTGGACTCCTGAAGCTATCTATTTACTTGCTGAAATTCAAGATGATATTCTTTATGACAAAGAAAAAGATCCCTTGACATTATGGTGGGATGATGATTGTTTAGAAATTTTTATTGATGCTGATAATTCAGGAGGTGGACATCAATTTACCCATAATGCTTTTGCCTACCATGTCGCATTAGACGGTAATGTCGTTGATTTAGCCCCTGGAGAGATTCCTACTTTATATAACAGTCATATACGTTCGGAACGAAAAACAACAGGCAATACTACCATTTGGGAATGTGAAATCCTTGTTTATGATGACTCCTATATTGATGGCGGTATAAACGATCAACAAGTACTTAACGTCCAACAAAAAATAGGGTTTGCACTTGCTTATTGTGATAATGATTCCAGTGCAGAGCGTGAAAATTTTATAGGTTCCGTTTTCGTTCCTGGAGAAGATAAAAACAGAGGGTGGATTGATGCTGGCATTTTTGGCACCCTTGAATTGATTGAATAATCTTAAAATTTTGTTACAAACTAGGAAGTAAATCGACACAGCCCTTACTTTTAAAAATTAGAATGATAACCACCTGTTAAAGTAGTATTCTTTATGTTGCTTTCGCAAAAATTTATACAACCATGCATACCACAATCAACCGAACACACAGAGTCCCAAATAAAAATATGTCTCTTATTTTTCCTTTCGCCTCTTGTATTTTTCTTTTTTCTGTATTTACAACCTCTTTGGCTCAAACAGATACCCGCCTCTATGATATTATAGATGCCGTTTCTGAAGAGCGCATTAGACAAGACGTAAAAACCCTAGCGGATTTTGGAACACGACATACCTTAAGTGACACCGTATCCAATACGAGAGGAATAGGTGCTGCAAGACGCTGGATAAAAAGGCAGTTCGATCAAATCTCTGGAGATTGTAATAATTGTTTAGAAGTTTCCTTTCAAAAAGATTTAGTAGAAAAAGGAAGAAACCCACGCATTATTAAAGATGTAGAAGTAGTCAATGTTGTGGCTATTCAACGTGGTACCAAATATCCTGATCGCTATATCATTATGAGCGGAGATATTGACAGTCGTGTCTCCGATCCTACAAACTATACTTCTGACTCTCCAGGCGCCAATGATAATGCCAGTGGTATGGCGGGAACTATAGAAGCAGCCAGAGTATTATCAAAATATAAATTTGAAAATAGTATTATTTATCTAGGTCTTTCTGGTGAAGAACAAGGTCTCTTTGGAGGTCAGGGGCTTGTGGCTGACGCTAAGGCTAAAGGTTGGGATATTATTGGAATTTTCAATAATGATATGATCGGTAATATTACTGGAGTTGATGGTGTTATTGATAATAGAGCTTTCCGTATTTTTTCAGAACCCGTTCCAGCCACTGAAACCGAACAACAACGACGTGCTCGTCGTTTTTATGGAGGTGAAGTTGATGGAATTTCGCGACAGCTTGCCCGCTATGTTCATAAGACGGTGAAGACTTATATGCCAGAAATGAATCCGCTAATGATCTATCGTTTGGATCGTTTTGGTCGTGGAGGACATCATCGCCCTTTTAATGATGCAGGTTATGCTGGTATACGTATCATGGAAGCTCATGAAAATTACACGCAACAACATCAGGACATCCGTACAGAAAATGGTATTAACTATGGAGATACTTTTGAACATGTAAACTTTGAGTATGCTGCAAAGCTTACGGCCGTTAATGCTATTAATCTGGCCAGTATTGCCTGGGCGCCACCTGCGCCTTCAAAAGTAGAAATAGGTGGTATTGTTCAACCTTCGGCAAAATTCAGATGGTCAAAAGTTGATGGTGCCGTTGGCTATAAAATTTACTGGAGAGATACTACTTCTCCTACCTGGGATCACTCGCATACTGTAGGAGATATTACCGAATATACTTTAGAAGGTATTGTTATTGACAATTTCTTTTTTGGTGTGGCTGCCATTGGGAAAGATGGTCATGAAAGTCCAGTTGTATTTCCTAATGCAATTTTTAG
>CAZPTJ010000223.1:0-5529 GCA_964589085.1 uncultured Flavobacteriaceae bacterium
ATAATTCCTAGTACTTCACCTCGTTTGATTTCGAAATTAATATCTCTTAAAGCCCACACATAATCTGAACTGGCTTTTACACTCCGATCATTTACACTTCCTATTTGCAAATAAGGATCTTCTTTTCCTCGTATTTTATGCCAGAATCTATTGAGGTCATGTCCCACAGTTCCTAATCCAACAACACCTAAACGGTATTGCTTTGATAGATTTTCTGCTTTTAAAATGATATCACTCATAAGAATGTTTTTGGAAATGCAGCTATTAATCTTTCTTTTAAGCTCGTCAATCTTTCTTCATTAGCCAGTGATGGTGTCTTTTCAAAAAGTGTTTCGTAAAAATCTAATTCCTTATATGTCTCAATAAAAACTGCTGTATAAGGTTCTATTTCTACAGATAAAAAGTAATCGGCAAATTTTACATTATCTCCCGTTAATCGATCAGAAAATCGAACCCATATTGCTGGAATTCCATATGCCTGCGCTACAATAACACCATGCAAGGATGAACTTATAATACGCTCACATTCCAAAATGCGATCTGTAGTAAAAGACCAATCGTCATTAAGTAAGTTGATAATTGCTAGTTCTTCCCGATCATTATAATATGATTCAACGGTTTCATGATCGACATAATGTGGAATAAATCCGTACTGATATTTCTTCTCCATTTCAGATGGGTAAAAATCCGGTAATAACAAGGCCGGATCTCCATATACTTCAGGACAAGTATATCCCTGTTCCAGTATCCGCTTTCGCGAAAGCGGACCTCGTACAGCACAAAATGTCGCCTTTGCAAAGTGATCTTCTTTTGAAATAATACCGCTCCCCCAGACTACGGCACTTTTCTGCGCATAAGACAAAATACTGCCTATAGCCATTAAATATTTTTTCTTAAATATTTTTTTTCTGTTCTTAGGAGCATTAAAAAACTGCACATCCTTTCCACTTACCTTTTCAATTATATATTTAGAAAGTATATCTCCATAATTTTCATGAGCCTTATGTTCAAAAACCTTTGAGGACCAATAAAATAATGGAATGTGATTTGCCATATTATACCGTATCTATAAATGTTTTTTCTGTTCTATTAAAAATAGCCAATCCTACAATTAACAAGAATATGGTCAATCCCGTATTCATAAATAACTCCGTTGTATTAGCCGCTCCAGTATTGAGTAACATAAAACGATACCCTTCCACAAGTTGAGCAAGAGGATTATACTCCACCAACCAATAGTAATCCGGTAACTTATCTTTAACTATCGCTAGTGGGTACATCACCGCAGAGATATACATAAGCAATCCTATTCCAAAAGAAATAAGAATTTTAAAATCACGATACTTGGTAGTAAATGCACTCAAAATCATTCCTAAACCTAAACCAAGGAGTCCAAAATTAAGTATACTCAAGGGTAATAAATACCAGGTCGTTCCAAATTGAATGTCTTGTCCTGTATATCTATAATACAGGAAGAAAAGCATAAAAATAAATAGTTGAATCCCGAATTTAAAAAGACTGGAAATCACTTTTGATGCTGGAGAAATAAATCTCGGAAAGTACACCTTACCAAAGAGTCCTGCATTAACAGTAAAAGTTGTTGAAGTAAGCGTAAGACATTGCTTAAAGTATGTCCATATCGTTATACCGGCCAGATTAAATAAAAAGGGAGGCACTCCTGGAGTTTCAATACCCGCTACATTATTAAAGATTAAGGTAAAAGTAACGGAGGTAAGTAATGGCTGTATTAAATACCAGAAAGGCCCAAGAATAGTTTGCTTATACTGAGCGACAATATCTCTACGCACAAAGAGTATTAATAGATCTCTGTATCGCCATATTTCCCTAAAATTAAGATCTATAAATCTTCCCTTAGGTTTGATTTCATATAACCACTGTCCTTCTGTTATTTTTTTCAAAAAAAATAGATTACGATCTTCATTTAGTTTTTCTAAAAGAATCCTTCAATTTTCGCCTCCATCTTACCAATATACTAGGTCTTTTTCCATTCTGGTGATAACCATTACCATAAGCACCGTAGCCATAGCCATAGCCATAACCGTAGCCATAACCATACTTTCCTTTTGTTCTAAAATAGTTTAAGACATAGCTTATATTTTTAACCTCTCCCTTTGTATATTTATCGTTGATAAGGCCTAACATTCCTTTCTTTGTATACCCTTGTCGTATCATATACAGGGAAGCATCGGCATAATTCATTACCTCCAAAGCATCTGCTACAAGTCCCACAGGTGGTGTATCTAGAATAATATAATCATAGTTGGTCTTTAGTTCTTCCATAAAGGTCTTCATCCGGTCACTCATTAACAGTTCAGAAGGATTAGGAGGAATAGGACCTGCCAATATAACGTCCAAAAATGGAACACTACTTTTTTGACAAATTTTATCAATGCTTTTGTCTCCGATTAAATAATTAACAACTCCAATATCATTAGATAACTCAAAATCATCAAAAATCTTAGGTTTTCTTAAATCCAATCCTACGAGAACCGTTTTCTTTTCGCTTAAAGCAAAAACCGTTGCTAGATTAATAGAAGTAAAAGTCTTTCCTTCTCCACTTACCGAAGATGTGACCAGCACTGTTTTAGCACCTTCAATATCACGTTTACGGTATATAAACTGCAAGCTAGATCGCAATCCTCTAAAGGATTCTGCAATTGAAGATCTAGGATGATCCCTTAACAATAGATTACTATCATGGTGGCTTTTACCAACAATACCTAATATTGGAATTTTAGACATCTTTTTAATTTCTTCCGGACTCCCAATTTTGGTATTAAAAAAGACTAATAGAAATACAAGTGCTAGAGGTACTGCTCCTCCCATAACAGCCGCAACCACATAATTAAGACTTGTATTAGGGCCTACCTGACCTCCACCAACATCCTTTGCAGCATCTATAAAAAGAATATCGGAAATATTAGAAGCTTTTATGATCTCGGCTTCACTTTTCTTAGCTTGGAATAAATCATATGCCGCTTGGCTCAACGAAAACTTACGTTCAATATTCGCCAATTCTTGTTCTTCCTTTGGAAACTTTCGTAACTCACCCTCAGCTTCAATTATTTCTGAATTTATTTGTGCTTTTTCTCTATTAATTAATCTTTTAGAGGATGATATGTTTTCAATCAGAGCATCCTTTTCAGAATTAATTTGTCGATCCAGGTCCTGAAATGCCGGATTACTTTCTTTGGCCGTGAATTGTAAATTACTCCGTTGTACCGCTAAGTCAACTATTTTTCCAACACTAGACGAAATACTAGGTTCTGTTATACCAGCAACCGAAGGAGCCGGAGGTGCTTTACTATAGTCCGTACGATTATTAAGATATTCTTCTAGAATAAGATAATATGATAGCCGTTGATCGATAGCGTCTTTCTCTAAATCAAGCTGTCGTAGTTTATTTGTTACAGCAATAGATCCTCCTTTTAAAGTGATGTCAAAATTCTTGTCCTTAAAATCTTTGAGTTCTTTCTGCACTGAATCTAACTCCAGACTTCGATCTGCTAGGCTATTGTCAATAAATTTTATAGTATTTGTGGCAAAAAGATTCTTACGATCCAATTGATCTTGCTCCCTAACCTTTACCGATGCATTGAGGTAATCTACAATAACATTTTTATTGGTACCTGAATAGCTTAATTCCAGAATTGAAGATCCTCTCGGTGTTTGGAGTACAGAAACATTTCTGAATCGTCTTACGACACTATTAAAATTCCCCAGATTTACAAAATACTCTTTGTTTTTACGAGGAGCAACTTCTGTAGCTTCCAATACTCCTTTTAAAAAAGGAAGATTAATAGTATCGCCCAGAGCATATGTTTTTTTAAATTCTGGAGTAGCTACAGCTATACGTTCTGACTCATGAGTTGTATAATTATATAATCGAGCCTGTCCGGATTCAAAAGGTATATTGAATTCAAAACGTCCATCACCCAAATCCTTTATAGACATTCGTTTATTAAACAACTGTCCCTTACTATCATCCAGTCGTAATTTAAAAGGTGTTTTTCCATAAACATCAAGAAGGTTATACTTCCCTTGAATACGATAATTAATATAATATTGAAGATACGAAACAACTTTCTCCGTATGTGTTCTTGATTTGAAAAGTACAATATTGGTCTGCACCTTATCTGTAGTACCTCCCCAATTAAAAATCAAACTTGTATTTCCTGTAAACAAAGGATTTTGATCGTCTTTTATAGAAATTTTAGTACTTAGACTATATATAGGTTGCTTACGCACATTAATATAGTATGCAATGCTATAAGCAATAATTAAGCAGACAACAAATAGTGGCCAAAAACTTAGAATTTTAAATAGAAATCCTTTAAAATCAAAAAAGCCTCCAGTATCTCTTATATCAAAATCCTCATCCATACCTAATTTCTAAGACCAATAAACAATAAAACGGTTGTCGTAAGTGCAGTCACTACAGTAAGTATAGTTCTAAAAGTATCTAAAGCTGTAGTTCCTGCTCCTAGTGATTTTTGTGGTAATGGGTTTATTACAATAAGATCATTAGGCTGGACATAATAATAGGGAGAATTAAAGGCATCTAAGGTCGTCAAATCTATATGATGCACTTTTTGTCCTCCAGGATACTGTCGTATAATTACAATATCTGTGAGGTCCCCAGTAAGTGGTATTCCTCCTGCATTTGATACAGCATCAACGATGGAGAGCTGTTCAATAAGTTCAATTTTAATACCTGGACTTCCTATCTCACCCGTTATGGTATATCGTATTCCAGCTAATTTTACAGTTACAAATACGCTGGCTTCTTCTTTAAAATAATCCTTTAAAAGTCGCTTCTCAATAATCTCTCGTATCTCCTCGGCAGTACGTCCTAACACATTAATCTCCCCCAGTTCAGGAATACGAATATTTCCGTGACGATCTACCGCAAAACCATCATAATAATATCCTTCACCTAAGGTCGTTGAGCCAGATCCAATAGGATTAAAAAACTCTACCAATTGCTGATCTAAAGCCTTTAAGCGTATACTTAACACATCGTTAATCTGAACGCGATAAGGCTGTTGCTGCAATTGCAATGCAATAATACTATCATTCTTAATTTCATTTTCCTGCAAGTAAGTAAGTCTTTTAGTAGGAATACAAGAAGCCACGCATAGCATCAATGCCACGAGCAAAAAGAATACAGTAGGTTTCATAATAGTAGGCTTGTCTGTAAGCAAATATAGGTTTTCATAATAAATAATGAAACTTTGTGTTTTCAGTTGTTTACAAATAACCCTATTTTGTCAAAAAATTTAGTGTGAATTATCTTTCAGTAGAGCAAGTTTCAAGATCATATGGAGAGCGCGTACTTTTTAGTGATATCTCTTTTGGTATTAATCAATACCAAAAAATAGGTTTTGTTGCTAAAAATGGAACAGGAAAAACATCCTTACTGGATATTATTTCTGGTAAAGAAAGTCCGGACGACGGACAGGTTATTTCCCGAAAAGGTATCACCATTTCTTTTTTAGCGCAAGAACC
>CAZPTJ010000224.1:0-5518 GCA_964589085.1 uncultured Flavobacteriaceae bacterium
GAAAATACTTGTTTTTATTGCGCTTTCAGTCCTCATTGCGAAGTTCTACTGCATATTCGGGTTAAAAGAGAAACGCTCCTCTGTATAAGAGAAGCGCTTTATATAATAGATTGATCACTGTCCTAAAATTAATAATAGCGAACAAACAAGGTTTTTAGTTTATAAGCTCTAACAAATCTTCAGTAGCGTTACGTCCTTTATCTTTATTATACCAGATCTGTAGATCTTGTTTGAATTCAGGAGTAAGTTTACCGTGTTCTGCTTTATAATCCTGAACCATTTGCGTAGCTATGCTAGGTCTTGGCCCCCATTCTCCTATAATTTTTCCAGAGCGATTGTCAATAGCGATGAGTTTTGCGATAGATCGCGCACCATTAGTCAAGAACGCATCCATCAATTCAAGATTTTCATCTCTTAAAACCACTTTTACCTGAATTTTACCCTGAGAAGCCTGTGCGATCTTATCCATCATAGGCATCGTTTGAGCGGCATCACCGCACCAGCTTTCTGTAATAATTAACCAGGTCATATCTCCATCAAAAGCATTGATCTGATCGATATCCTCCTGCTGTAACTTAAAGGTCTTTCCCCAACGTTTCATACGACGATGACTAAGTAGGGTATAATTGATCAATGCTTCCGTAATATCAGGACCTGTATTTGTTTCTGCATCTGCGTGTTGTTCAACCAAGGCTGCATATGCTTTGTAACTCATGGCATTTTTTAATGCTTCTTGTACGAGTTGTTCTTTTTGTTCTTGTGATAGTTTAGTCATAGTTTCCATAACGCTTATGTAGTAATGAAGATAACTAACTTTCTATGGGTTACCTTGTCAAAACTTCACTAAGCGTTGTCAAAAATACATTGGTGTAGTCAAAATAAAAAACAAGTTTTAATGTTAATTCTTATATTGATAACTGAATTAAATAAATTATGCGTTTACACAAAGGATTCCTTCTCATTCTAATGACTTTTATGATACTTTCATTTACAGTAAATAGAGATGTACATAAGATTAAAATCATTGAAAGTTCACAACCATTAAGGACAATGTCCTTTGAATTGAAAGATGGACAAATACAATTAAAATCAGATAGTGAATTTAACTTTTATGCCACGATTACATCAAAGACAATAAAAGGTAAATATTTTGATGTTAATTATAACAAAATAAAACGCAAAGGAACTCAATATATGGTTACATATATCTATGAAAACTTTAGATTAGATAGAGAAACAAAAATCAAACGAAATATTATTGTTTGGGAAGATGGGGATATTGTAGAACTACGTGCTACACCTGAGATTTGGGTAGACAATATCGCATTAAAAACAGAAGCGATTAAAGAATAGAAGTATAGTTTTAAATATGACAGAAAAACATCGTTGTGGCTGGTGTGTTGGAGATACGCTCTATGAAGCTTATCATGACGAAGAGTGGGGTGTTCCATTAAGAGATGAAGATCAATTGTTTGAATTTTTGATTCTGGAAACGTTTCAGGCAGGCTTAAGCTGGATTACGATTTTGCGAAAGCGTGAAAATTTTAGAATAGCTTTTGATCATTTTGATTATAAAAAGATCGCAAAATACGGCGAGGCAAAATATGAAGCCTTATTGCAGGATGCAGGTATCATACGTAATAAACTAAAGATTCGAGCTACCATTACCAATGCACAGCGATATATGGAGGTGCAAAAAGAGTTTGGTAGTTTTTCCAAATATATCTGGAGGTTTGTGGATAATATTCCAATTCAAAATACCATTAATCATTATAAAGATGCTCCAGCAAACACACCGTTAAGTGATGCAATTTCTAAAGACCTTAAGAAACGAGGTTTTAAGTTTGTAGGGAGTACTGTGATTTATGCACATATGCAAGCTACAGGCATGGTCAATGATCACGAAGTGAGTTGTTTTCGATACACAGAAGTTCAGGAATAGATCTATTCAAAGCATTTTAGAAATTCGCTACGAGGGATTTCTGTAGCACCCAGACTGGCGAGATGATCAGTATAGATTTGACAATCAATAAGACTATAACCTTCTTGTTGTAGCTTTTGCGAAAGCATAATAAACCCATATTTACTAGCATTGCTTTCTGTGGCAAACATGCTTTCTCCACAAAACACCC
This sequence comes from uncultured Flavobacteriaceae bacterium, assembly GCA_964589085.1. Taxonomy (GTDB): domain Bacteria; phylum Bacteroidota; class Bacteroidia; order Flavobacteriales; family Flavobacteriaceae; genus Dokdonia. The sequence continues at coordinate 2,133 of CAZPTJ010000224.1, forward strand.
CTTTTTCCCTAAGATTGACGCCATACAGTCCACCAACTAGCGCGTTATCTCTCCAGACTTCTACAGAAATGATGTGTCCTGCATCATACAATTCCAGATATGCTCCTATAAGATCCTGAGTGATCCAGGTGTCGTGTTGATCCTTACGGGGAACACTTCGACAACCCGAAATGACTCTAGGGAAATCCTGATTATAGGTCACTGTGAAAGCTTGCTCCCGAAATAGCTTACGCATCGATTTAGAAACATAAACATTTTCTGGAGCGACAACCATCCTTGGATCTGGACACCACCATAGTGGAGGTTCTTCTTCATTAAACCATGGAAAAATACCCTGATTATAGGCAAGCATTAGACGTTCAGGGCTCAAATCTCCTCCTATAGCTAGTAAACCATCTGCATCTGCCGACGATTGAGGAGGAAACCATAAATCACTAGAGAGGAAATACATTACATCTTAATTATAACAACCACAATCCAATAATATAAACAACGCTCCCTACGACCATAAGAATAAGCGTATACGGTAATATTTCTTTGGCTTTAAGCTTAGTAATGCCCAAAAGAGGCAAAGCCCAAAAGGGTTGTAACATATTAGTGATTTGATCACCATAGGCCAGCGCCATAATGGCTTTGGGTAAAGGAACGCCCAATTGCAATGCACTTTCTATAACAATAGGCCCCTGTATAGCCCATTGCCCACCACCACTAGGTACAAATACATTAACTAGACCAGCACTAAAAAAAGTAAATATAGGAAGAGTAGTGCCATTTGCAACGGTAATAAAAGCATCACTGATCATACCAACCATTCCAGTACTTTTCATAATGCCCATAATCCCAAAATATAAAGGGAACTGGATTAAAATTCCAGAAGCTCCTCCAATAGCTTTTTCGACAGCATTTAAAAAGTTTTTAAAATTTCCATGAAAGAGTATTCCCAGTCCTAAGAGCAGAAAATTAATAGTGTTGGGAGCAAAAGATTTACCAAAATATTGTGCAAAAAAAGCAATGAGAATTAAGGCTCCAAAACCAATTCCTAATACCCTGGAACGATCTAGGTGATTATCATCATCATCAATAGGTGTTTCTAATGTGGTTTCATACTTTGAAAAAGGTAAAGTTGTGGGTTTTGCTTTTCGCGAAAGCATAACTAAAACCAAAGGAACGAGTAGTAGTATAATGCCAAAGAGTAAAAGATTCCACCAACTGAAAATGGTTTGTGCATTTGTAATTTGATCTGGGAGTGTTGCAATGAGCTTAGGATCTGAAATACCTAGCATTAAAGAAGGAATATGACCAGATTCTGCAACTTTAAGAGGAGCAGAACCACTAACACCGCCATGCCAAATCATTAGACCTACATAACCTGCAGCACCGACAAGAGGATAATTAAGTGGAATTCCTTTTTGCAAAAAAGATTCCCCGACTTTACGGACTAGAATGGCGCCAAAAATAAGTCCAAAACCCCAATTCCAAAAAGAGACAAGCATCGTACTAACACTGATAAGGATAACTGCCGTACGAGTATCACGTGCTAGTGAAATAATCTGATCAATTAACCAGGCCATGGGTTTACTGAGAACGAGAATATGTCCCAACACTAGTATGAGCATCATTTGATAACCAAAAACGAGTAGATCGGTATTCCAAATACCTTCTTCCCAATATTTTAAAATAGTAATAAGATGAGGCTCGCTTGAGGTATTTTCTGTAAATAATAAGCTTAGAATAATGGTAACTAACGTAAGTACAATTGCAATGACAAATGGAGAAGGGATGTACTTTTGGAAGGCAGTTTCAATAAAACGGGTAATGGCCATAGATTACATAAAAACGTATGGGAAGATACACATTTTTAAAAAAGCTTTAAGGAAATATAAAGGCATAAAAAAACCCACAATAGGCTCCCCCATTGTGGGTCAAAAGGAAAATATTTAGGGGTTCTTGTACGAAGGGTTCGCACAAGAGCTGGTGCAATATACGAAAAAAATATCATATATGTATCCAACATCTTTTTGCATTTTTATTTAAAATGGCAAATCGTCATGATCCTCCTCATTAAGATCTTTTGCAGGTTCAAAAGCATCGATAGGAGGCACTGGAGGGATCGCACCGTTCTGTGGTGCAGCAGATTGTAAATTTTCTATGCGCCATCCTTGAATACTATTGAAATACTTTGTTTCTCCTTGTGGGTTTACCCATTCTCTCCCTCTGAGATTAATACTTATTTTAACTTGCTGTCCTACTTGATAGTTATTGAGAAGATCTGTTTTGTCCTGCACAAACTCTACCATAATATGTTGTGGATATTGTTCTTCTGTTGTAACAACAATTTCTCTTTTACGGAAACCATTGGTACCAAAAGTTTGTGTTTCTCCGATCATTTTTACTCTACCTTGTACTTCCATTTGTTGTGATATTATTATAATTTATTTTAGTGTTGTAAGGAGTGTCTTCCAGGCATCCATCACGAGGTTTTCTGTAAGTAACTCCTTAGCTTTTTGTAATATAACTTGTGTGTCTTCCTGTTTTACAGCAATCGATAACTCAGGATGTATTTGTTTAAAATCTTCTATCTCTGTGGCCGTCGGTAAACGTTCTACATTTCCCAATTTTCCCAAATCATTCCCATTAAATATAATATTGGTGCGTATAGCTTCAGGAATTTGATCAACACCTATTCCTTTTTGTGCAACAGGTTTGGGAATTTCAAATAAACCTTGGTTGGCACGGCTATACCAGTTAGCTCCCATACGAGCAACCTGATCTAATTGTATAGGATCAATCGCTCCTTGATCATCGAGCACTTCTTCTTTGATGTGTATCTTTAATATCTCACAAATCACGAGATTTCCAGCTCCTCCCTGATCCCCCAGAGGTTTTACTTCTGTGACTTTGCATTCCAATTGTATAGGAGATTCTGCAACTCGAGGTGGTCGTATTGTTTCTGAAGCCAGTTCTGTGAGACCTGATTTGGTAAACTCATTAACGTCTTTGGCATAAGCCGTACTTGCCAGACTCATTTGTTGTACTATATCGTAATTGACAATATTTACTACAGTTTCTGGGACTTCCAATACATTGTCCAGAGTGTTTTTGGTGCTATTATCTCTCCCGCTACGCGAAGGAGAAAATACAAGAATTGGTGGATTGGCACTAAAAACATTAAAAAAGCTAAAAGGAGCCAGATTAACAGCTCCATCCTTATTAATGGTACTTGCAAAAGCAATAGGTCTCGGGCCTACAGTCCCTGTCAAATAACCAAAAAGTTGAGGTATTGCCGTATTTTTAGGATCAATGGTTTGCACAACAAAAATCTTTGCGCAAATGTAGGGAAGTTAGGGATTAAGGTAAACAGATTGATAGCAATTATATTAACATAA
>CAZPTJ010000225.1:0-3322 GCA_964589085.1 uncultured Flavobacteriaceae bacterium
TAAGCTTTAAGGGATTTTTGATTTTAGTGAGTACAACAAATAATAGCTTAACTTTCCGATTCGCTATTTGGAAAATCAATAAAAAATTCCTGTAAAGTGATCCCGTGGGCGTCCAAAATCTAAAGTAAGCTGGTTATTGTTGCAGAGAATGGGGCAGTGGTAAAGCGTTTTGTAAAACAATAAATATGACAGACAAGATTTAGAATATAAAAAAGCCAGTTTTTGAATATGTTCAAAAACTGGCTTTTTGTAGTATTGATAAACTAACTAAATTTTAAATGTAATCACGGGCCGTTTGGCATGATTTACCAGATCCTTACTTAAGGAACCATTAAACATATGGGCAATGCCACTTCTTCCATGAGTGGAAATACCAATCAAATCAGCATTGATGGCTTTTGCGAAATTTAATATCCCTCGTTCTGCTTTTGAATCATTATAAATATGGAACTGATAATTCTTAATAGTTTCCTGTTCCATAAAGACATTAAAACGATCTTCAATTTCTCTGGTGGTTTTAAAATTATTAGGTGTATTCACATATAAAAAGTGAATGTCTTTGTTATCTGCCGTAAGTTTAATGGCCTGTCTGAAGGCCTTGCGATTTTCCTCTTTGAAATCACAGGCATATACAAAGGTGTTAATATGAAAGTTATCATGATCATTTTTTATGACCAAAACTGGGATTTCAGAATTACGTACAACTTTCTCAGTATTTGAACCTACAAAAAATTCTTGAAGTCCATTACTGCCGTGAGATCCCATAACAATAATATCCACATCATACTTTCGAGCATAATCCATAATTCCCTCAAAAGCACCGTCAAACTCCGCTATCTCATGCACGGGAATCCCATCCAGAAAAGGCTGATTCATCATTTTTTCAAATCGTTGGTGCGCAAGCTTCATAAAAAACAAAGCTTCGGGGAGATCACTTTGTGAACCACCAGTTGCACCATCTACGAGTTGTAGAGGAAGTTCTAATAGGTGCAATAAAAAAATTTCACTATTGTACTTGCGACTTAAATCCGCAGCAACTTTAAGCGCATTTTGAGACTGCTCCGAAAAATCCGTAGGAACAAGTATTCTTTTAATCATAATTTCAGAGTTTTAATTTATAATTCAAGGAGAAATTGGATATTGAAATTTACAAAATATGATCCATTTTAAGAAGCTTTTAAAAATCAATATTTTATTCTATATTTGCACCGTTGTAAGAAAGAGGGGACTGGAGTCCCCTCTTTTTATAGGCTAATGCATTGGAAGAAAAAGTAAAAGTATTGCTGCAGCAAGCGCTCGATGATAACCCATCACTTTTCCTTATAGACTTAAGTATTCAGGGGGATAATGAAATCAAAGTAGTGATAGATGGTGATCATGGAGTTACTGTAGAAGACTGTATAGCGGTAAGTCGAAAGATTGAGCATAATCTGGATAGAGAACAAAAGGATTTTTCATTGGATGTGCTATCTGCTGGAGCCACAACACCGTTTACTGACATCCGTCAATATAAAAAGAACATTGGAAGAAATGTTGAGGTAAAAACTAATGACGGAAAAACCATAGAGGGAATACTGGAGACTGTTTCAGATACGGAGATTATGGTGAGTTGGAAAACAAGAGAACCAAAACCTATAGGTAAAGGAAAAGTAACTGTTCAAAAGGAGGAAGTCCTAGTGTATGGTACTATAGTGAATGCAAAAGTGAAGATTAAATTTTAATACGATGTTGATATGGAGAATCTTGCGTTAATCGATTCTTTTTCAGAATTTAAAGACGATAAATTAATCGATCGTGTAACGCTCATGGCAATACTTGAAGATGTATTTAGAAGTACACTCAAGAAGCGTTTCGGAAGTGATGATAACTTTGACATCATTATCAATCCCGATAAAGGGGATTTAGAAATTTGGCGCAATCGGATCGTAGTTGCTGATGGAGAGGTAGAAGATGAAAATGCTGAAATCTCAATAACTGCAGCTCGCAGAATTGAAGAAGATTTTGAAGTAGGAGAAGATGTTTCTGAAGAAGTAAAACTTATAGATTTAGGACGTCGTTCTATTTTGGCTTTACGCCAAAATTTGATCAGTAAGATACACGAACACGATAATACAAATATCTATAAGCAGTTTAAAGATCTTGAAGGAGAACTATATACTGCCGAAGTACATCACATACGTCATCGGGCAATTATCCTATTGGATGATGAAGGAAACGAAATCATTTTGCCAAAGGATCGCCAGATTCCTTCTGACTTTTTTAGAAAAGGAGAAAATGTGCGAGGCGTTATAGAAAGTGTAGAGCTTAAAGGGAATAAACCGGCTATTATTATGTCGCGAACATCTCCTTTATTTTTAGAAAAATTATTCGAATCTGAAATCCCGGAAGTTTTTGATGGATTAATCACCATTAAAAAAGTTGTGAGAATACCGGGTGAAAAAGCAAAAGTTGCTGTAGATTCGTATGACGATCGTATTGACCCTGTTGGTGCTTGTGTTGGAATGAAAGGTTCCAGAATTCATGGGATTGTAAGAGAACTGGGTAATGAGAATATCGACGTTATTAACTATACCAATAACATCAATCTATTTATAAGTCGTGCATTAAGCCCTGCACGTATTACAAATATCAAATTGAATGATGAAAACAATTCGGCTGAGGTTATTTTAAAACCAGAAGAAGTTAGTAAAGCTATTGGTAGAGGAGGGCATAATATCCGTTTGGCTGGACAGCTTACCGGATATGAAATAGAAGTGTATAGAGAAGGTGTTGAAGAAGATGTTGAGTTGGCTGAGTTTTCGGATGAAATAGATTCTTGGATTATTGAAGAGTTTGCAAAAATTGGATTGGATACAGCAAAAAGTATTTTAGAACATGATGCAGAAGATTTAGTAAGACGTACTGATCTGGAAGAAGAAACAGTTTTGGATGTAATGCGTATCCTAAAAGAAGAATTTGAAGATTAATTTTTCCTAATAATATGTAGGAAAAGGATAGTAAATAATTTTAAGGCAATTTATGGCTGCAGGAACAATGCGTTTAAATAAGGTATTAAGAGAACTTAATATTTCTCTCGATCGAGCCGTGGAATTTTTGGATTCCAAAGGTATCGAGATCGAGGCGCGCCCTACCACAAAGATTTCTCCGGATATCTATGAGGTGCTTTCTGATGAATTTCAGACAGACGCTTCAAAAAGAGTGGCTTCAAAAGAGGTCGCCGAAGAGAAATTGAAAGAAAAAGAAGCGCTCCGTGCAGCACGTGAGGAAGAATTAGAAGCCAAGCAGCCTCAAACCCCTCCGCAGGAAGAGTCAAAACCTGAGG
>CAZPTJ010000225.1:3422-5479 GCA_964589085.1 uncultured Flavobacteriaceae bacterium
GAACCTGAAGTTCTTAAAACCGATTATAAGAAATTAGATGGTCCGAATTTTACAGGACAAAAAATTGATCTAACACAGTTTAAAAAACCGGAGAAAAAGAAGAAAGAAACCCCGTCTAAAGCAGCAGATGACGCTAAGCGTAAACGCCGTAAACGTATAAGTAAAGCGCCTGGTGCCGGTGGACAAGGAGGACAACGTGGAGGACAACGCGGTAATAATAAACGAAGACCTCAAGTAGCTAAGGAAGAACCTAGCGAAGAAGAAGTACAAAAACAAATTCGGGAAACGCTTGAGAAACTTCAAGGGAAATCCAGTAAAGGAAAAGGAGCAAAGTACCGTAGAGATAAGAGAGATCAACATCGTCAGAAGACTGAAGATGAACTGGCAGCACAAGCAGCAGAAAGTAAAATCCTTAAGGTTACAGAATTTGTTACCGTAAGTGAGGTTGCGACAATGATGGAAGTGCCGGTTACCAATATTATTTCGGCCTGTATGTCTTTAGGAATGATGGTGACGATGAACCAGCGATTGGATGCTGAAACCCTTTCTATTGTAGCTGAGGAATTTGGATTCTCTGTGGAGTTTATTACTGCAGATATTGAAGACGCTATCGTAGAAGAAGTAGATGCTCCCGAAGATCTTTCAGAACGTGCGCCTATTGTAACGGTAATGGGACATGTAGATCATGGTAAAACATCCTTGTTGGATTATGTACGTAGTGAGAATGTGATAGCAGGTGAAAGTGGAGGAATCACGCAACATATCGGAGCGTACGGAGTAACATTGGAAAGTGGACAAAAAATGGCATTCCTTGATACTCCAGGTCACGAAGCCTTTACGGCGATGCGTGCACGTGGGGCACAAGTAACAGATATTGCTGTAATTGTTGTGGCTGCAGATGATGATGTAATGCCGCAGACCAAGGAAGCTATTGCACATGCGCAGGCAGCAAGTGTCCCTATTGTTTTTGCAATCAATAAAGTAGATTTGCCTACTGCAAATCCTGAAAAAATTAAAGAGAGTCTTGCAGGAATGAATCTGTTAGTTGAAGATTGGGGAGGTAAAATACAATCTCAGGAAATCTCGGCAAAATCAGGACAGGGAGTAAATGAACTTCTGGAAAAAGTATTGCTGGAGGCAGAGCTATTAGAACTTAAAGCAAATGCAGACAAGAATGCAGTCGGAACTGTCGTTGAAGCCTTTTTGGATAAAGGTAGAGGTTACGTTTCAACAATATTAGTACAAGGAGGTACCCTTAGAATAGGAGATTATGTTCTGGCAGGAACCTGTTCAGGTAAAGTAAAAGCCATGCACGATGAACGTGGTCGTAAGGTTAAAGAAGCAGGACCATCAACCCCAGTATCTATATTAGGACTAGATGGTGCGCCTCAGGCAGGAGACAAGTTTAATGTCATGGATGATGAGCGTGAAGCCAAAGACATTGCATCAAAGCGTACGCAATTACAACGTGAACAAAGTGTACGTACGCAACGTCATATTACACTTGATGAAATCGGAAGACGTATTGCACTTGGAGACTTTAAAGAACTGAATATTATCCTTAAAGGAGATGTAGACGGTTCTGTAGAAGCACTTACTGATAGTTTCCAGAAACTTTCTACCGAAGAGATTGCTGTAAATATTATACATAAAGGTGTAGGTGCCATTACAGAAAGTGATGTGCTGCTCGCAAGCGCATCAGACGCTATTATCATAGGCTTTAATGTGAGGCCCGCCGGTAATGCACGTCAGGTAGCAGATAAGGAAGAAATCGATATCCGTACTTATTCCATTATCTATGACGCCATTAATGATCTTAAGGATGCTATGGAAGGCATGCTATCTCCAGAAATGCGTGAGGAGATCACCGGTACTGCCGAGATTAGAGAAACCTTTAAAATCTCTAAAGTCGGAACTATTGCAGGATGTATGGTGACCAATGGAAAAATCTACAGAAATTCTGGTATACGCTTGATCCGTGATGGTGTAGTAGTCTATACCGGAGAACTGGCCTCATTGAAACGCTTTAAAGATGATGTCAAAGAAGTAAGTAAAGG
>CAZPTJ010000226.1:0-1860 GCA_964589085.1 uncultured Flavobacteriaceae bacterium
GTATATAAGAGCGCGTTTATCATTGCAATTTACAGACGAAGCTACAGCGCTGCCAACTTTGAATTTAGTTAATAACACTTCTCCTCTTGGGAAGTTTATTAAAGAAACCTCCTTAAATGATCAGGAAGTCGTCCTGTTATTATTGGCTATTATACCACACTTAGCACCCGATTTTCTCAATACGATTATCGCAGAATATCTACCTAATGGTGGGGAGTTCCCCGAGTTTGGAGGTATAAAAGGCAAAAATCACCGAGGGATATTACCTACCGCAGAAACAGCAATTTATATTATTGCAGGCAATAACGTAGATACCCGCCTAACGACGATACAATGGTTACAGTCAGAAAGTACATTGATAAAGGATAAAATTGTTGGAATAGACGGTGTTCCAAAAGGCGAACCCGCATTCAGTGGTAAATTAATCATGGATGATGAGTATCTAGCCAAACTCACGACTGGTCTCGAGATTAAACCACAATTGAGTCAGGAATTCCCTGCGAGTTTGATTACTACCGATCTCAGTTGGGATGATCTTATCCTTAATGATAAAACGATTACCGAAGTTCAAGAGATACAAACCTGGTTGCAATACAATGATATTCTTTTGAATGACTGGAATATGAAAAGTAAGATCAAACCAGGATATCGTGTCATGTTCTACGGCCCTCCAGGCACAGGAAAAACACTCACAGCTGGTTTATTAGGTAAATACACTAATAAGGATGTATATCGTATAGATTTATCAATGGTCGTCTCTAAATATATTGGAGAAACTGAAAAAAATCTATCAGGCTTATTTGACCGCGCGATCAATAAAGACTGGATTCTTTTCTTTGATGAAGCCGATGCTATTTTTGGAAAACGTACCAATGTGAGAGACGCTCACGACAAATATGCCAATCAGGAAGTTTCGTATCTATTACAACGCATAGAGTCCCATCCGGGACTCGTTATTCTCGCTTCCAATTTTAAAAACAATATCGATACTGCTTTTACACGTAGATTCCAATCGATCATAGAATTTGAAGTTCCTTCTTCTAGAGAACGTCTGCGTCTTTGGGAAAACAATCTACCAGGAGGCACACAATTGGAAGATGGAGTTTCGTTGGAAGATTTATCCAAAAAATTCGCAATTACCGGTGCAAATATTGTCAATATTATTCAATACGCCTGTTTGAAAACTATTGCAGAGGGAAGTACCACCATCAAACAAAAATCAATTGTCGAAGGTGTCAAAAAAGAGTATATGAAGGAAGGGAAAACCTTAAACTAAAAAGAAAAAAGCGAACCGAAGTTCGCTTTTAAGAGTAACTAACAGCCGGTGTCATTAAATTCCAAACTTCCGTCTACGGGACAAGGAATGCCACAGGGTTGTGTGATTAAAATAGGAAAAGGTTGGCTTGCTGGTCTAAAAACACAGGCACAACAATCACCAAAGGGAAGCAGTATTCCTCCTTTAATTGATTTTTGTGCTGAGTGATCTAATTTTTGGACTCCCTTAAGATTCAAAACTTTTTTCAACATCGTAATATGGTTTATGATTAGAATGTATAGTTAGCATCTATATTATTCAAATACAATAAGTGTATCGCTATTTTAAAGAATTTGGGGAGCTTATTCTGCTATAAAAGCTATACGAAGTGTCTCTTTTTTCTTTCGCTTAAAGCGAAATCATTAACGATGCATACGATCCAGAATATCCATAACTTCTGCTTTCTTTCTTACAGATACGGGAACAGTTTGTTTATTTTTTAATTGTAAATACCCCCCATCGGTTTTAATAAAAGCATGGATACATTGAAGATTCACCAGATGACTCTGATGTACCCGCAAAAACTGATAGGGTTTCAACATATC
>CAZPTJ010000226.1:1960-5452 GCA_964589085.1 uncultured Flavobacteriaceae bacterium
AGATTAGAGAAAAATAATCATTCCAGTTTCAACATTCAGCGTTCGATATTGGGCGTTCTACATTTAACATTCTATTCGGTATTTAATAATCGGTTTGTAATGGTATTTTAAAGCAAATCTCTGTTCCGGCAATAATGCCTTCATCTTTGATTTCTCTAATCTGTAAGGTATCTTTTCCGGATAAAGATTCGATACGTTCTCTGGTCACCGTAAGTGCCATAGATTGATGATCTGTCGGAGCCTTATCCTTTTGTGATTGAAAAATCCCTACTCCATTGTCTCGAATAGTACATTGCAAAAAGGCATCCTCAACTACAAATGTAATGGTTAATATGCCTTCTTTTTGATTTTTGAGAATCCCATGACGAATCGCATTTTCTACAAAAGGTTGAATAAGCATTGGCGGAATTAAAATTTCTTCAGGATCCATCGTTTCGGGAGGGTTTACAGTAAAGGTAAATGGATCCCTTGCCATTAATTGCTCAACTTCGATATAATGGGTAATCGTCTTTATTTCCTGTGCAAGTGTGATCGTATCTTCTCTTGAATTATACAGGGTTTCCCGTAAGAGGATAGCAAAGGTATTTACGGTATTTTCCATTTTAACGGGATCTTGTATTCCCATGGCTTTAATCCCATTAAGTGCATTAAAAATAAAATGCGGATTCATCTGCAGGCGTAATGCTTTTTGTTCCAGCGAAAGTAAGTGGTTTTCCAACTCCAATTGTTTACGCTGTTTTGAATTACGACGTTTAATGCTTTGTATATATCGCCAACTGAAAAAGCTCATCAGTAAGACCAGAAGAACAATACCAGTCCATTGAAACCAGGCTTTCTGATGGAGCGGAATTTCAATAAAAAAATACAAGGAGATAGGATCACTTTCTACCCATCTATAGTTTCTGGATTGTGCCATAAAATGATGAGCTCCATATGCCAAACCGGAAAAATTCTGTTTAGCTTCCCGAGTCCAGGGGCTCCATATCTCATCATTAAGTTTATAACGATATTGTACCGCTTCGGGATGATCAATATCTACGGTCTTATAATTCAAACTAATTTGACGCTGTGTAGATTGCAATTGTAATGCAGTAATGGCTTGATTCCATCGTTCAAAATTTAAGGTATCTATCTCCTGATAGGCAATCTCAACACCTTCAAAATACAAGCTGGGCTTTGTAATAACTTCGGTGGTTTCAAAATTTTCATAACTGGTCAATCCATAAATTGCTCCAAACCATAAATTACCATTAGCATCCTTAGTTACCGCATTTAGACAGGTCTCTATACCCAAAAAACCTTCATTGCGCCCAAAATGGAAAACATCAATAATCTCTTGTTCCTGATTAAGTATGATTTTGTCTACACCGCTTTCTGTACCTACCCACAGTGCTTCCTGATCGTCAAAAATAAGCTGATAAATCGTATTGGAATACAGCGCCTTTTGCCCTCCTAACTTTTTGAAAGTGGTTTGAGCTTCTTTATCTGACCACCAGATCCCATTTCCAGCCGTCCCTATAAAAAGATAGTCCTTATGAAAGAGTAGTGAGTTGATTTTTACATCTACCGGAAGTACTTGTCCCAAATGAATGACCTTCTTCTGTTGAATATATCCAAGGTGTCCTTTTTGTGTAGCATACCAGATACGACCTACATCATCGATCACCATATCGGTGATTAATAGATCCTCAATACCGTTTTTAGCGCCGTAATGTTTAATAATACGGACATCTTTCTTTTTTTCATTGTTATATTGCAATGTTACAATACCATCAGAATATGTAGCTACCCAAGCGGTATTTCCAACCATTACAATCTTTCGGATCCAATCTGAGGGCAATCCGTCCTTAACCGTAATCAGTCGATCTTTAAAAACTTCTTTTTTAAGGGTATCAATCTTAAGATCGGCAACCGTATTTCCTGACACTGCAAAACTATCTATGACGGTTTTATAACGATAGCGTATGCCCTTACCATCAGATCCAGTCCATAGATTTCCTTTGAGATCACTGGCCAGGGTTTTAATTTTTACGTCGGAAAAATCATCAATCTGCGGAATGTGGTGAATTCCCGCAGTATCTATTCTTGTGAGTCCCTTTTCAGCACTGGAAAACCACACTTCATTTCCTATGGAATGAACGGCATAGATTCTATTTCCTTTTAAGCCGGTATCACGATCATAGTGCTTAAAATTATTCTGAAAATACTTAAACAATCCTCCTCCCGAAGTCGCTATCCAGACATTTCCTTGTTGATCACTGAAAGTCTTTCGCACATGAGATACCGTTAATCCCTGCGGTTGCCCTATCTTCTGGATCACTTGTCTGTTTGCCGCATCAAAAATGGTTATTCCACCATTATCTGTGGCTACCCAGAGTTCATTCTCGTGTAAAAGGGTAATATGATTTACACGTGTGGGTTGTGTAATAATCTTGTCTGTGGTGTTGGGCGTCTCCGGATCGATAATAATAATACCCGCATCAAAAGTCGCCGCAAATATGTTGTCTTTATACTGTGTAATCGAAATAAAATTACTGGTTTCATAAGGCCGTACAGTCTGTGGCTGTTGGGTTAACGAGCGTAGTTTCCATAAGGCGTCGGCTGTGGCTATCCAATACCAGTCTCCATCGAAATAAAGGTCATTGATCTGTTGCTCATCGATAGCAGGATGTAAATTAAGTTTTTGCAAGCCATTTTTAGTATAGTGATACACCCCATATTGTGTCGCGAGATAGCGTTCATGCTGCACTACCAGAATATCATATATTGAAGGCGCAGCAATATTTAAAAATTGGGCTTGCACCTTAATAGAAAGTCCACGTCGCGTCCCGATATACACCGTGTCTTTCTGAGCAGCAAGCGCTTGAATATAATTAGAACCTAAACCGTCTTCTTCTTTCCAGGTGATAAAGGTTTCTCCATCAAAGCGCGAAAGTCCTCCTCCCTGAGTGCCTAACCATAAATATCCGATCTCATCCTGTACAATATCATAGACCTGGGATTGAGGCAATCCATCTTCAACCGTATAATTGCGGAGCTGGTTGTTTTGGGCAAAAATCCCGCCTGTCCATAGAATGACAAGAAATAAAGAATAATATACCTTGGAAAACAATCTCATAGAAGAATTTGTCACAAAACAAATATAGGTATCCGATTTTTGATGGTCTCTGTTCTTTAATAACCGTTTGATAAGAGTTTTATGTTTTTATTTCTGATAAAATATATCAGGTTTTCTAAGATATGCTGCAAAAATCGTTGACATCACAATGAGCATGGCTACTTCATATATATATGAATGCATACAATCAATGTCATATACAACGCTAAAAAAGCGGTTCCTATACCTATTGTTTTGTTATACAAGAACAGTGCCGTTGCAACGAATAAAAGAATACCAACAAGAATCAGTATTGTATTGTTTGTGATAACCTTATCCAGTTGATCAGGTTGCACTATTTTTCCTATAGCGTTTGGAAAATAAAACAAGGCTAT
>CAZPTJ010000227.1:0-5440 GCA_964589085.1 uncultured Flavobacteriaceae bacterium
CATATTCTATGGGTATATTTATCTAAAGGAACGCAATGTGTATGTTCTCTGGCTTTTCCATGGATGGTTGGGCGGTATATTCTATTATACCGTAATGGATAGCGATCCGTTTCTGGATACATTCGGGAAACTTATTTACGGTCAATAGAGTTAAAGTAATAGACAATGAACAAGAAATAGGATATAAGATGTAATAACGATAAGATATGACCTATATACCTAAAGATGGTTTCCCCTATTATTTTGCTTTTGTAGAGCATATGGACTGTACACCCCTTTTTTCTTCTTTATCTGCATATACTTTTTTAAATACCATTTATGAGAAAAAAGCCACCTATCGCTATACAGGTGAAGCCTGGAATATCAAACAAATTGTCGGCTATTATACGCCTCGTGGAAGTCGTCCCGAACCCCTACATAAATTACACTTTTCCTTTTCACCTCGAGTAGCTCTCCAATATCCTTGACCACCACATTTCCTACACTTTACAAAAGGAGAAGGACTGCGCAGTCCTTTGAAAATAAAGTAGGCGCAAACCACAAAAACTGCGATAATTAGAATTCTAATCATAACGATTTATATATTGACACATATGGCTTGATAGAAATAACAATAATACAATGTTTTTAAAAATAATAATACTCATCTATAATCTCTTCATCGCACGAAATCGTTTCCTTAAATTCTCCCACTTTCCATATTTAAATGAACCAGAATCATCTATCTTTGCCGGCTTCTAAACGAGCCTCATGAAACGCATTTTTCAGAATTTCACTGACAATCCTAAGAATGATATTTTATCAGGTCTAACGGTAGCCCTAGCTTTAGTACCGGAAGCGGTTGCCTTTGCCTTTGTTGCAGGAGTTGATCCTTTGGTAGGATTATATGGAGCGTTTATGATGGGTATTGTGACTGCTTTGTTTGGAGGGCGTCCCGGAATGATCTCGGGTGCCACGGGAGCTATGGCCGTAGTGATGGTGCATCTTATCCGTGAAGGTAATGAAGTAGGGCTGGCGATGGAAACGCCTATTGCTAATTTAGGCTTACAATGGTTATTTATAACACTCCTATTTGTAGGTGTCATTCAAATTGCTGCAGGTTTCTTTAAACTCGGAAAGTTTGTACGCCTAATTCCTCATCCTGTGATGATGGGCTTTGTTAATGGTCTTGCTATCGTAATTTTTCTTGCGCAACTGGGGTTATTCCCTCAACCTGTTGGAGAGGACACTCCTTTCTTAGGAAATATTAGTAATTGGTTGCAGGAACTCTTTCAAAATGGAGCCTTCTGGATGATGATGGCTTTTGTCCTGTTAACAATGGGCATCATGTATTTCCTTCCTAAACTCACCAAAAAAATACCTGCAGCCTTAACAGCCATAATTGTTGTAGCGGCAATCGTAATTTTTGCAGGATTAGAAAATATGAGTACCGTAGGTTCCTTTATTCGTGATGGTGGTGGTACAGGGCTTAAGGGCTCTTTACCCGAATTCCAATTTCAGATTTTTGGTTTGTTTCATACAATTATAGCACACAAATGGCTTATCATTTCGACGGCTTTTCTTCTAGCTGCTATTGGCCTGATCGAATCTTTAATGACGCTAAATCTCATTGATGAAATGACGGAGACCCGCGGTAGCGGAAATCGCGAATGTGTAGCCCAAGGCGGCGCCAATATCCTCAATGGCCTTTTTGGAGGTATGGGTGGCTGTGCCATGATCGGACAATCTATTATCAATGTCAATTCTGGTGGACGTGGACGTTTATCTGGTGCCGTAGCTGCTATAGCTTTATTATGCTTTATACTCTTTGGCGCACCATTGATTGAGCAGATTCCTATTGCTGCATTAGTTGGTGTAATGTTTATGGTCGTAATCGGGACCTTTGCCTGGAGTAGTTTTAGAATTCTTAATAAAATCCCACTGTCTGATGCTATTGTCTTAATAGCAGTATCAGCAATTACCGTATGGCAAGATCTGGCGATAGCCGTTATTGCTGGCGTAATTATATCGGCTTTGGTCTTTGCCTGGAAGAACGCTACGATGATTCGTGCCCGTAAGCATATTAAGGCAGACGGTACTAAAGTATATACGATCTGGGGACCACTATTCTTTGGTTCTACACAGGCCTTTAATGCTAAGTTTGATGCCAAAGGTGATCCGGACAAAATAGAAATTGATTTCATCGAATCCCGCGTAAGTGATCATTCTGGAATCGAAGCACTACGCACCGTAGCCAATAAATACCTGGATATAGGAAAAGAGGTAAAACTGACACACCTTAGTCCAGAATGCAAAACTTTATTACTGAAAGCTAATCCCAAGTTTGAAACGGTGATTGAAACCGCTATCGACGACCCCCGATACCATGTGGTTACCGATCTCATGGATGCAGAAGTGTAACGAAATTAGAATTACAAGCAGTTTATAATAAATCTTGATATAAAAACAGTAGTGTCCAGCAAAAAGCCCTTCAATTTCCTCAAGCCTCTATAAATACTGATGTTTGGGCCATTTTAACCCGAATTATGCAATAGAAAATCTATTATGTTCTGAAATCACTGATATAAAAACGTAAAAAAGTCCCGTGAAAACGGGACTTTTTATTGTCTAACATTTTAAGTTCAGTATTGAACTTGTAGGGGCTGTATAATCAACTATTTGAACACATCCATCACCCCATCAAATTGAGATACATCGATATCTCCTTCTTCTATGGATTGTGCGAGTTTAAACATATCATTAATGTTCATATCGTTACCTAAAACTCGAGCTAGCATAAAGCCTTTTGTATCTTCTGAGGCAAAAATAATAACTTCATCTATGGCTTCTTCCTTCCCTCTGAAATACAACTTCATTCCACCTTCATCACTATTGAACTTCATCAGTTCTTCATAATCATCGCTGGTGAGTATGGTGTTTACTTTTGTTTTTTCGGCATCATAAGTCGCAGCAGTATCATCTTTTAAAGGATAGGCCATCAGGTTGATCTTACGAACCGTTTTAAGCACTTTCTTTTGTTCTTCATCCAGTGCCTTGGTATCATCATTGATCAGACTTGTTGGAATATCAATCATAATGAAATTGCCGTTCTCCTGATTGTCTACATAATACTCCTGTAGACTTTGTTCTCCATTACAGCTCACCAATAGGCCGCCGAAAAGAAGAACCATACTAAGGGTTTTTACAATAATCTTCATGGGTTATCCTTTTTTAGCTTTTTCAACATCTTTTAAAGCATCACTCCCTTCAAAGTCAAACTCCTGAGCCAGCTTTGAGATTTGTTTTAAATCGATCTCTCCAGTTACCTGAAAGAATACGGTACGATCTTCTCCATCCATCTCTGCTCTTAAGAACATTACAAACTCACTGACATAGTCATCATTTTTACCGGGCTTATAATAGAATTTTACATGCTTGTCATCATCTTTGGCGCGTAACAATTCTTCCAGTTTTGATCCTTTAAGATAGGCTTGCATTGTTGTACTCATTTCTGAAGCAATGGCTTTATCTACGGTCGTAAACATCTTAATGTTTTCCAGATTGTTTACCAGATTGATATACTCTTTGATCTCAGGATCAGAAGAGTTAAGGTCTACTTTGCTTAATAATTTGAACATTCGTTGATTCATCACCATAGAAGCGACTCCTTTACGATCTTCATATTTATCAAAATCATTTTGTGCTATTCCTACAAAGGGTAGAGCAATAAACAGTATTGCGATTACTAGATTTTTCATTTTAATTTTTCTTTACCTAATTAATTGTTATTGTTTTATAAAATTGCTGGTTGCATTATCAAACTCTTTCACTACACCCAGCTGTGCAGTACTTTGACTTATCATTTGTGATACAAGACTTAAAGCTTGCTTCGTTTTTAAGATGGCTATTTCGGGTTCATAAGTACTGATTACAACATCATCTCCTGTTATTTGAGGGTCGATTCTCTTATTGAGCCCTATAAAAATTCCTATACAGATGGCTATGATTGCAGCTACACTAGCCCAGGCTGGTATTCTAAATGACCTTTCGGGTAATACAATAGGAGCGTCATAGGTTTCTATTTCAGCTTTCGCGAAAGCGGAAAACAAACCCACATATTCTTCCAGATGTGGCGCTACCGCATCTCCAGTAAAATAATCCCGGAGTTGCTGTTCCTCTTGAAGAGTGCTTTCTCCTTCAAAATAACGTTCCAGCAGCTGTTCTATATTACGTAATTCCATAGTTCTGTTTTTTTATCAATGCCTCTCGCAATGTTTTACGTGCTCTTGACAAAGCTACACGCACTGCGGTTTCATTCATTTGCAGTATATCTGCGATTTCTGAATTTGTATAGTGTTCGATATCCCGCATTTGCAAAATAACCTGTTGCTGTTGCGGTAAATCTTTCATCAATTTGTATACCCACTCTATTTCATTGGCCACTTCGATCTGACGACTCGTGTTTTGTGAATGATCTTCATAGTTATTATGCACAATTTTTAAATTACTACTGTGTTTTGCTTTGAGCTTATCATAGCAGTAATTCTTGGTCATCGTCATCGCAAAGGCTTCCGGGCTGCGATACTCCTTGATTTTGGATCGTTTGGTCCATAACCGTAACAGGATTTCCTGAGTGGTGTCTTGCGCCTCGTCTTCAGAAACAAGCAATCGTTTGGCCATACGATATATCTTATCCTTAAACGGAGTAACAAGCTTTATGAACTTTTTTTGATCCATACTATTCTTTAATGGTCAGTCATAAGCAAGACGAGCCATATTATTTTTTGTTACCAAGTGTTAAATATATTTTTTAACCTGCTAATAATTAGGAAGTTGTTTTTTCATTTCTTCAACAATTGCAAAAGCTGCAGGGCAGATTGCAACGTTTTTTAACGTCAAATTTGTAATCTGATGGAATTTTTTACGGTTGGTATGAGGGAATTCGCGACAGGCTTTGGGACGGACTTCATAGATCGAACAGTAATTATCGCTTCCCAAAAAAGCACAGGGCACTTCCTGCAATACATAATCATTATCTTCATCTATACGCAGGTAGGTCGATATAAATGCCTGTTCTTTCATCTTAAAATGCTTCGCAATACGGGTAACGTCTTTTTCGGTAAACAAAGGACCTGTCGTTTTACAACAATTAGCACATTCAAGACAATCGGTACGTTCAAATTCCTCCTCGTGGAGTTCCTGCATTAAGTAATCAAGTTTCTTAGGTGGTTTCTTGCGTAGTTTGGTAAAGAACTTTTTAGTATGCTGGTGTTTATCCTTCGCCTTTTGAGGTAGTCGTCGTAATTCTTCTTCCATATTGCAAAGTTACGGTTTAGGATAAACTCTATTCTCACCAATCAAAGCTGTCCTTATAATTGTTCTACCAGTACATTTAATTGTATACTATTAACCCAGATTATGCATTAGAAAATCTATTACAACTTGAAAGTGCTGCAAAATA
>CAZPTJ010000228.1:0-5432 GCA_964589085.1 uncultured Flavobacteriaceae bacterium
ATTAAAGACACCACCCAATCCTGATAATCGGGTTTCCAATTTTTAAAAGCATTATAAAATGCTTCTTTCTCATACCAGTATAAGTGTAAAGGATCTTTGGGCACAATTTTGCATAATAGCCTCCAGACCAAATCCTGATGCTCTTCCTCCAGAGAAGAATGTGGTTGGAGCAAGGCTTGCGTATACTGCAAATCTACAACGTCTTCTATCTTCAGGTCGCGCTCTACAATTTTACGTTGATTATATAGCTCTACACTCATCACTTTTTTTCGGGTGTCAACATCCAGAGTATTGAGATACTTTTTAAATAAGAACGGACTATTTAAGATTTCGGGTAATGGATGTTCTATCGCTCCCAAATGTTCGACAAAAATATGTTTTTTAATACGCTCATAACGTGCAGTTTTTGCTGCTTTTTTGATATCAAATTCGGCAATGAGATGGTTCACCAGTGTTGCTGTGAGCTCATGATGCGCAATATGAAATAAAGTAACATCATGTATCGTGTTGTCTATGGCTTTCTCAAAAATTTCCTCAGATTCAAATACGATAATGTCTGTCATAAAGTCGCGCAATACAAAGATGCCTCCAAAGGCTTTGGTGTAAAACGAACGTATAGGCAATTTCAGTGGTTGTAATTGTAACTTGCGTTGTCGCAGATCACCATGCGCTTTCGCGGAAGCTAATAAAGCTTCATGCACTGTGCGATCGATAAAATTATTTTCTGACTCAAAACGTTCAACCAACTCTAGTTGTTCCTCTTGTTTTATATCCAAATCCTTCCATAATTTAAAACTAACGGAAAGCTCTTTATAACGCAATAAATCAAAAGGTTCATAATAGGCATCTATGGCTTGATCCAGATGTACCACTATTGCAGAATCCTTGGTAATGTCTCTAATCTGGCGTTTATAAGCTGCAAAAATTGCCGTCATAATATCCCGATCGAAGCTGTGAAAAGGCATGTGAACTGGGTTCCCCTCCTGCTCAGGAGATACAATAATAGCATTTGCATTGGCCTCCCCAATATTGAGATAGTAATGATCGTCTTTTTCCTCGGCAACTTCAGGACTCCACCCCATTCCGTCTACTGAAAAATGTGTTAACGATGTAGGATTAACACCCAGCATGGACAGACAACCATTATAACGTTCTACTAGCGATCCTGTCACCGTTACGAGTGCTCCTCCATATAATCCTGCGGCTTTTAGTTTTTCCAAAGTAAGGGGTAGTTTAATGGGTGGTTAATAGTTGTTTCTGCTACTATTTATAGGTCTTTATTTGGCGCTTAGTGTTACATATGATTCCATCTAAATGGAGAATTCTGACACCTAACCTCATTTAGTTGTGTCTCTTTGGTATGCAATCTAAATAAGTTTTTTAATATTCCTTTGCATAGACATTTTTCTCTTTTAAATATACGGCCATTTGTCCACTATCAATATGGAATTTTGTTTTTAGTGTCTGGCGCTTCTTCATTTTTTGAAGAAAAATTTCAAGATGTAAATGTGGCCCAGAACTATATCCTACATTACCACTATAAGCTATTATCTCTCCTTGCTTAATCTGATCACCCGGACTTGGAATTGCTCCATCTTTTTTAATGTGAGCATACTCCGCAAAAGTGCCGTCTTCATGGTATACGGTGATGTAATTATTAAATTCCTGACAATTGGGCGTTTTGCAACTTTTGTCATTTTCTTCGATGACTTTAACCACAACACCATCACGTATAGCAGTTATAGGTGTTCCTATAGGCATCGTAAAATCCAGAGCATATTTGTTTTTATGCGAAAAAGTGCCATTATACCCTTGATATAGGGTAAAACTTTGCCCTTTTTCATAGGGTAGATCGTAACCAAAACCTCTGTCAAAATCATCCTGAAGATGATTACCACGATTGGCAAAATAAGTGTAATTGATACTATAGGAACTATTGTTTTGTATTATTGTTACCTCGGTGAGTAGGAATTTTTTTTCATTGGCGGGAACCAGATAAAAGTTTTTTTTGTCAACAACTCTTAAGTTCTTTAAGGTAAAATCTAATTGTACAGTTACCGGGCAATACTCATTGTTTTCTGCATAAATATGATAACCATTATCTACGCGTTCATAACTTATCTTGATATTGATTTGTGCGCTACACCAACCGGATATTAATAAGAAAATGCCGCATAGGATATAGTGTAGTCTAAAGTTCATGGTAAATTATATTTCGCTCAAGTTCACAATCACACATTTTATGATAATTTTCATAATTATGAAAATTATCATAATGATTTAGACTTTACTATCATTGTTTTCTTGCTCCTGCTCTTTTTTAAATTGTTCTTCGGCTTCGGTGCGTACCTCTAACAGAGTTATGTGGTGCTCAACCTTACGTTTAAAATCAGTATCGGCAATAGTAGCGACATTATCCAGATAACGCACGACTTCCTGACGACGGATATCTGAAAAGTTCAATCCCTTCATATTCTGTTTCATCAGTTCCTGAAGCATCCCAAACTTGGTATCGTAATCTTTTTTAAAGTAAGTCATAGGATCATTAAACCAGTCTGCCGGTAAATCAAAATCTGTCAGACGCAAAGAGATGGCGCTTTGTATGTTTCTGATATCTCTGGAAGAGAAAAACGGGAAGGTTTTCTGAATGTTTTTATAGAGTTCTCCATAGAAGAGGTGTTCGGTATCCTTATGTTTTGCTTCGGTTTGCTCATAGATTTCCAGGGCGCGTTCCTCTGTAGGTTTCTCTGTTTGTTGAAGGATTTCACCTAGATTTTTGGCTAAACCTTGTTCACTAAGGAATGTATAGTCTTGGGGGTTTTGCATATTGACAAAATCAGGCATGGTTTCTTCCAGTTTGCTCCACCATAGATAATCCTGATCCACAAAATCAGGAATAGTTCGAGCGCCGTCTATTTTAAAACGTCCCTGCACGCGGGAGATTACCGCTTTATCCAGCATTTCCGGTAGATTGGTAAACAGCCCTATAGAACTATTTCCATAATTAACAGCATAGGCACCTTCTGTATATCTTAAGAAGACACCGATTACTTCTTTGACTCCAGCAGAGACACCTTGTGCCGTACGTTCCTGTAAATTGTTTTCGGCATCATCAATGGGTGCAAAAATCAGCTTGGTAGGATCTTGCAAAGGTTTCATCCATTGCACCATTTTTTCTGCAGAGCCTCCTTGGAATGTAGAGATCAAAGTGTCTGGCATAGGATGAAACAAAAATGGGATATCCAATTGATCACAATGTTCTTTTAAGCGGGTAGCGATAGCAGCAATGAGCATACTTTTTCCAGTTCCAGGAATTCCATAGCCCATAAAAACGGGCATAAACCCACCAAGCTCTTGAAAAGGATTTTTCTTTGCCGTAAAGTCATAACTCAACATACGTTCTGTCAAGCGGCGTGCAAAGTGTTTAGCATCCCGGTTCCCTACGATTTGTTCAAACTGTATTTTATTGAATTCGACACTTTTTGCTGTGCCCTCAAAGACATTCTCCCAACCAGATACAGCAAACTCACTGTCTTCGAGTTTGTAGGTGCGATCCGTTATCGTCTCTGTATATTCTAAAGAGCCTTGCCGTAATTGAATTTCAGCAATGATCGCCTCGAAATAAACGACTGTAAAGTCAATAACATCTTTATCAGAAGTAATAATTTCTGGATGATCCAAGTATTTATCATAATAAAACAGGAGACAAGAAATGCCTTTTATAGGTGACATAAAAGAGAGTTCAGGAATACCTGCAAATTTATTTTTAATCACGCTCAGGTCATCGGAAGCTTTAGGTTTTAAATCAAAAAGAATACGGTACGCAATACCGTGTAACATAAACGCGGTAGCGGTATGTGTTTTTGAATCGTATTCCCGAACCTGTGTGGAGTCAAGTGCCGATCGTCTTTCGCGTAAGCTCGACAAACCAGATGCATCACTGTAACTGTCTTTAAGCCAAACACCCAATGTAAGTCCTTCTTGTAAGGCGTATAAAGCTTCATTTAAAGCTAAGGGTATAGCCACAGAATCCGGTAATAATCTTTTTTTAAGCGCAAGTATGGTTTTAGAGACTGAAGTAACCTCAGTAGCAGATTTTCCAGAAGCTTTGGACAGATAAAGTAAGATCGATTCATCTTTTTGATTCTTATCTCTGTTTTTGGCTTTAAAGCTCTGCTCCCATTGGACACCTTTTAGATAGGAAGCGGCTTCCTCGCGTAAGGCACGCAGTTCTGTATGTTTTATAGGAAAAGTACTATTATGTTCCATGTAGATTTATGATTGGATATTGTTGATTTCTGATTCACGTTCTGGCCATTGAGTGATTTCGCTTTTGCGAAATTGTATCGAAATGACACTTTCCAAATGTTCCATAGGCGAGTTAAAGATTATAGTTTTAAAGCGGGTATTTCTATTGGAGATTTGGTTAAATTATTAATGTGCTCAGGCATGGTATCGTAAAGGACTTGCATCACCCGATGTGGACTCAATAAATAACGTTGTGTTTTACGACTTTCCCAGAGTTGTAGTTTTTGCTTATTAAAAAAACTGCCTTCCGAAAAATCTCCCGTAGAGTAACACTCTTCAAGCCTGAGCGAAATAGCATAAGCCGAAAGATCCAAACTCTTTTTTACAATACCTTCTAAGATGGCATGAGTAAAAGCGAGTTCGTCTTTAGCAAAGACATTATGCAATGGCCCGATGTCCAGAATACGTAGTCGCTTTGGGATCAAAACCTCCAGCTTTTTATCAATAGCATAAGCCATCATATCAACTGGCATATCACGATCAGCCACTTTTTCTAAAGTATCGTAAATGGCCGAGGTATGTTCTTCTATACTTCCTTTTGCAATATCAAAATACATAAAACCTATAAAGGGACGGTTATAACTAACATCATAAAAGGACCAACTGATCAAATAGGGGGCATTTTTATCGTTTTCTATTTTAACTATTTTCCCTTGCACAAAGCGCTTATAAATAAACTTCTGATCAACAGAGTTATAATAAATCACCGATGCTGCCTGTGTTAATTTGCGTTGAGAAATGGGTTCTTTATAGCGTAACAAGGATTCCAGAAAATCGGATTTGATAGTGTCGAGTTCGGGTAATTTGTTAATGTGCTCTCCTTTTAAGGCCAGATCATTAATCAGATATCGGAACTCCATATAACTTGGAAAGCCAGATTCTGTTAGATCAATCTTCATTTTTTCCTCTTCATCAAACAGATATTTGATACGAAAGGCTTCCAGAGAATAGGCTAATAGCTCTCCATATTGCTCCACAAAAGAAATTTCCAACGGATTACAAATATCATTAGTTGCAATGGCCGTAATTAACTCCTGAAAAGCGTGTTTTACAATTTTAAAATACACTTTATACTGTTCTTTGTTTTCAAGAACAGCACTATCGAGTGGTGTGACGATTTGATT
>CAZPTJ010000229.1:0-5406 GCA_964589085.1 uncultured Flavobacteriaceae bacterium
TTTTATGGTACTTTCAAGGTTCATCACAAAGTTCTAATGCATAATCTGGATTAAAATATCATATGCCATTTTATATCAATTTAGCTATATATCAAACTTAAAGTCAGCTAGTAGTGCTTTATCGAGTTATTTAGATTTTGGTATATTTTATGTACAATTATCTTGTGCAAACAAAAAGATGTATTATAGTTTTTTCAGTAGTGCTTTGGCTTCATTAAAGTTATAATTTGTTTCATTTTCAACAATTTGATTTAATGCTTTTTCTGCCTCTATCTTATCATCTATTTTTAGAAACACCAAAGCCTTATACCATAACCCTTTAGAAGCATCCATAAGATTGCTTTTGCTCAACATATCAAATGTCTCCATTGCTTTATCATATTGTTTAAGCTCTAGCTGTGATATTCCCGTATACAAATAGATCGTTGCTTTATTTGTAATGACCTCTTGAGGTGCTTCTAATAAAAGAGCAAGGGCATTTTCATATTTCCCTTTTTCAAAAAATTCTTGCGCTTGTACTAATTTTATATTATCAGCATCGTCATTTCTATAAACCAATGAAGGTAAATCAGAATACTCATAATAACTGTTATATAAATCTTGTGAAGAAATAACAGTTTTAGGTATAACATTAATTACAATAATCACTAAAACAATAGCTGCAACGATATATAACCACGGTTTAGATTTCTTAGATATACTTGAATCCCGATACGCTTTATTTACTTGAACAATTGTTTTTTGAAGATCTTTAGTCTCCTGATCTTTAAAAGCACTTTCATATTCATCGATAATTGAAGCTTTTTCATTTTCTATAGTGCTCCATTCTTTATCATTAAATTCTTGTAAAAGTTGTTTTTCCAAAAGTACATTTTCACGAAAGTCGGCATCTTCCTTCATGCGCTGTTCTACAGCCGACCTTTCCTGATCGGTTAACTTCCCCTGGACATAGGCATTGATCAATATACTTTCTTCTATATTCATAATTCTTTCAAGGAATTATATCGCCAATCTTTCTTTATCTCCTCCATAAGTTTTGATTTGCATTTAAATACGCGCTGCCTTGCAACAATTTCAGAGCTATATTGCATTTCCTCTGCAATACATGCATGTGATAGCTTAGCAAAAAAAAATCGAAGAACTTTCTTACAATTCTCTGATAAGGTTTTTAATTTTTGATTTAGTAATTCCGAACGTTCTTGTTCCAAAGTTGCAAGGGCTAAGTCACGTTCCTCACTTCGTAGTTCAATAATACCACTATTTGTTACCTTTTTTTTTGATTTGCTTAGTTCTCGTCGCCATAAATTCTTGCAAGCCGTAAACAAATAAGCTTCAAAACTACTGGTAATCTCAAAGCGGTTTTTACGATATCGCACTGTGATTTGAATAAGTGCTTTTTGAAAAATATCTTCGGCATCTTCTCGCTGTCCCTTATTCAATACTATGAATTTTAAAACCTTAGGAAAAACAATCTGATAAAGCGTCATAATACCTTTTGAATCATTTTCCAATAGTGCCTTAAGATAATTGGTATTTCCTGCCATTAATTACAATAAACGTATTTAAACAAAAATAAACTTTTATATATTTAGAGGGTAACACATTTTACGAGACTGGAACAAGGAAGCATATTTTTAACTTAAAAAAATCATTTTATGAAATCATTAAATTTGTTTGGACTATCTATTTTTACTTTATGCTTGCTCCTTTTTAATAGCTGTTCGCAGGACGAACTGGAAGAAGAAATTAATGTCGCCAATTTTGAAATAACCGGATTTCAGGGCAGTCAAAATGACGATGGAGGACCACCAGCGATAACCTATTGGGTGGGTCCATCATTAGTAGAATATGCCTCTGGCACAAGTGAAAGTAGAAAACATGAAATTAGGCTATCATATGCTTCAGGAGTTTATTATATAGATAGTTGTCCTTTTGACAATAACAAAGAAACCTGGTATATGTTACGTAAAGATCCCGATAATCCTCGGGTTAGGTCTGAAGCATATAGTCTTGATCTACTAATACCTACTGAACCTTTTTGGGAGGACTTACCTGATCCTGACGTAGATTTCTTACAAAGAGATAGTGATTGTAACGGTTCTATATGAAAATTACATTAATGATCATATTTTGGCTTTGTACTTTGGTGTTTTCAACTAAAGCACAAAGCCAAAATTATTTTACCACATACCAAAGGTTATCGAAAGATATACCTTATGAATCTTTAAAAAAATCTGTAGATAGTCTGTTATCTTTAGGTTTAAAAAATAATTCTTCTAAAGAAATTATTGCTATTACTAATGATTTTTCGCGGCGTATTTTCCTTGAGCACGTAGATGATGCAATTGTTTATGTAACAACCGCAATTCAAGCAAAAGAGACTTTACAAGAGATTGATGATGAATTGGCTATCCTTCTATATAGAGTAGGATATTTTCACTATATAAAAAAAGAATATAATAAGGCTATATACTATTTTGAAAAAGTATCTACTTTAGATATCAACCCCAAAAGGACGGCTCAGGCGTATTGTTTTACAGGACGTTGTTATAAAGATGTAGGTGACTATCATAAATCAGAACAATACTATAAAAATGGTATTGGCATTCTGGAAAATATAAAAGAACATACTTCACTAGTAAATGAATATCTTGGTTTAGCTGCTGTGTATGATCGAATAAATACACTTGAAAATTTACAATCTAAACGCATTATTTTAGGTAAAGCGCAAGAACTTTTAAAAATGTTGCCATTTTCCTATCGCACTCAAGTAGCAATCAATAATAGTTATGGCATTCTATATACGCATCCAGCAACTTTTGATTTTGAAAAGGGGAAATCTTATTATTTAAAGAATTTAAAACTGTCATTAGATCGTAATGATACCCAACGTATATGTAATACCTATGGAAATCTGAGTGACATTTATAATTTAGCAAAAAAAGACAGTGCCTATTA
Organism: uncultured Flavobacteriaceae bacterium; assembly: GCA_964589085.1. Taxonomy (GTDB): domain Bacteria; phylum Bacteroidota; class Bacteroidia; order Flavobacteriales; family Flavobacteriaceae; genus Dokdonia. Next base: position 2,959 of record CAZPTJ010000229.1, read on the forward strand.
TTACGCACTCGAAAGTTTGAGATATTGCTCTTCTGACCTCCACAAAGCTAAATCAAATCATCAGATCTCTAAATTTCATTCAAATAAAGGCGATTACAAAAAAGCTTTGGAAAGTATCCAGGAAGGTCTTGTTTCAATAGCTGATTTTCCTGAACATATAAAAGATACCGTATCTAAAGCGCATTTAGATACACTAAAAAATGAAGACTATATTTTAACAGCTTTAAACCAGAAATCACGATTAGCCTATCAATTATATGCGGATACACAAGATGCTTCTTATGCTGAACTGTCATTAACTACCGTCAAAATCGCAGATCATCTTATAGATATTATTCAGGAAAGAAGTCTTGAAGAGAAATCGAGATTCTTATGGCGTGAAGAAGCTTCAAAAACATATATTGAAGGAGTAAAAGCGGCAAGCGTTCTGAATGATCAGAAATCTGTTTTTTATTTTATAGAAAAAAGTAAGGCGCTTTTACTCATTAAAGACATACTCCAAAATAGCAAGAAGAAGTCTTTGCCCAAAGAAATACGTGATAGGCAAAAACAGTTCAAAGAATCCATGCTGCAACTTCAAGATGAACTATCAAAGAATAAAGAAGCAACAGCCCTTAAAGAGAAACAGCAACAATTATTTGATGTAACTCGTACTTATGAAAAGTTTCAGGATTCCTTACAGCTTAACTTCCCTGACTATTTTTCAAATAATCCTCTTCCTATAAGATTTGATAAACTTCAAGAAGCTATAAGATCAAATAATGTTGTCATTTCTTATATATGGAATATTTCTGATGACCAGGAATTGTCGGTATTCGGTATGCTCATTTCTAATAATTTCAGTACTATTTTTGAGATAGAAGACAGTGCTATACTTCAAAATTTAATTCAAAAATATCGTTCCTTCCTTACACAAGCTTTTGAAAATTATGAGGATCAAACTATATTTAACAAAACAGCGTATGATTTATACTTATCCTTATTTCCTACAGAGGCCATAAGAAAGCACATCAAAGGCAAAAAGCTTACTATTATTCCTGACGGAGACCTACAAAGTATTCCTTTTGAATCACTCATTATAACCAATGATACAACTACATATCTTATTGAACAACATGAAATAAGTTATGCGTATTCATCATCTTTTCTCCTACAGAATACTAGTTTAGAAAGAAACCCTACCAAAACCCTCGCCACATTTGCTCCATTACAATTTGAATCTAAAAATCTAAACAGATTAACAAATAGTCAAACTGAAACACAAGAAATACAATTGCTTATTCCTGGGGAAAGTTATTATGAAACAGCAGCTACAAAGGATGCATTTTTAAACCATACAAGAAACACCCGTATTTTACATCTTGCAACTCATGCAGAGTCTGCCTCTAATCCCTGGATCGCTTTTAGTGACTCCAAACTAGAATTACATGAACTCTACACCTATCAAAATCAAGCAGAATTAGTTGTTTTAAGTGCCTGTAATACTTCGTTAGGTCAGTTTGTAGCAGGAGAAGGCGTATTAAGTTTGGCAAGAGGTTTTTTTTATTCAGGAGCAAATACTGTTGTATCATCCTTATGGAATGTAAATGATAAGTCGTCTGTGCGTATTATGAAAAGTTTTTATCAAAACTTAAAAAGAGGAAAATCCAAATCTACTGCACTACATCTTGCCAAATTGGATTATTTAAAAACCAACTCATTATCTAATGCTTCTCCCCATTATTGGGCGTCCTTTACTCTTGTTGGTGATGCAGAAACTATACTTTTCAAATCAAATACAAAGTGGTACTACATACTCAGTATAGCGGTACTCGTTTTAATTGTTTTTTTTATTCTAATAAAAAAACAAAAAATCGGGTAACGAAAAATAAACTGTTGTAACACTGTTGTAACAATTGACTTTTTTTTGGAAAACATAGTATATCTCACAAAATTCACAGGTCATAATAAATACCAAAACCCTCTTGAAAGGGTTTTGGCCTGAACAATATTCTTTCGCGAAGAATAGACACAAACTATGAGTGTCTCTAAATGTTCATAGCAAATGTAATTTATAAATATTTGATTATGTTAAAACAAATTTCAAGTTTAGGAAAAACACTAAACAAAGCTCAACAAAAAGAAATTAATGGTGGTTTTGGTGATGATCCATTCATAGGGAGTGGCCCAAGACCCGGTTCCTGTCCAACTTGGTTATTCGAAGGGATAGAACGCCCTTGTGGAACAAGTGCAGGTTCTTTCAGATCTGAATGTATTTCAACACCATCAGGCAATGAGTGTAGAATCTTTTCTATCTGATTAGTTCAAGTGCCTAATTATACGTATAATTAGGCACTTTTTGTATATTTTAAAAATATAGATTGCTCAACAATTGTTGTATAGCCTTTTAATACATTAATTTTTCACATCAAGAGCATCTCGAAGGGCATTTCCCATCAACATAAAAGC
>CAZPTJ010000230.1:0-5402 GCA_964589085.1 uncultured Flavobacteriaceae bacterium
TCCAGAATCACCTCATAATTTTTCCATTTATGAAGACTTTTGAGATTATCTTCTCCCATAATAAGACAAAACTCATCATTAGGGTATTTATCCTGTAGATAAGCCAATGTATTTACCGTATAATTAGGTTGAGGCAAATTAAATTCTATGGTACTGGCTTCTATTTTTGGATAATCATCCAGGGCTCGTTGTACCATCTGAAAACGATGATGATTATCTAGTAAACTACTTTTTTTCTTAAACGGATTATGTGGTGTAATAACCATCCACAACTTATCCAGATCGCTATATTCTGCCATATGGTTTGCAATCACCAAATGTCCAATATGGATAGGATTGAATGTTCCGAAATAAAGACCTATTTTCACTAGTATCTCTTTACAATTTATTCCTCTTCTTCGTCTCTGGGTAACGGTTTAACAACAAAATCTGCGACTAACTTACAAGCCTCTCCCAATGCTTTATTCAAATCGTCATTTAAAATAACCTGATCAAATTGAGGCGCTGTAGCCAGCTCTACAGAAGCTTTAGCAATACGCATATTGATCTTTTCTTCACTTTCCGTTTTGCGTTTTTTAAGCCGTATTTTTAATTCATCCACACTTGGAGGTTTAACAAAAACGGCCAGTGTTCGTTCAGGAAATTTACGTTTAATACGTAAGCCTCCCGCAACGTCAATATCAAAAATCACATGCTTCCCTTGAGCCCATAAACGATGAACCTCTTTTTTTAAGGTCCCATAAAAATTGTCTCGATACACCTCTTCCCATTCCAGAAAATCTTCATTCTTAATATGATTCTTAAATTCTTTTAGGGATATAAAATAATAAGATTCTCCATGGATTTCTCCTTCTCTGGGATCTCTATTAGTTGCAGAGATACTAAAAGCCAGATCTAGCTCTTCCTGTGTCAATAGATGCCGTACAATAGTTGTTTTTCCGCTTCCTGAAGGTGCAGAAAAAACAATAAGTTTACCCGAATGTTCTGTTATCTCCTGAAAGGTTTCCCTCATTATAATACGTTTAAAACCTGTTCTTTGATTTTTTCCAACTCATCCTTCATTTGTACAACCAATTGTTGCATAGGTGCAAAATTTGATTTTGAACCTATCGTATTAATCTCTCTTCCTATTTCCTGACTAATAAAACCAAGTTTTTTACCGTTAGAGTCTTTAGAATTCAATGATTCTGTAAAATAATCCAAGTGATTTTTTAATCGAACTTTTTCTTCGGTGATATCATATTTCTCAAGGTAGTATACCAGTTCCTGCTCAAATCTATTTTCATCAAGATCGACTTTTAAGTCGGCTACTGCTTTTTCCAAACGTACTTTTACATCACCCAGACGGTCTTTATCCATGGCAATTACGGCTTCCAGCAGTGTCGTAAGATTTACAACACGCAACTCAAATTCTTTCTTTAATGAAGATCCCTCAGCCGTTCTATAGTCATTTATTTCGCTTAATGCAGTTGTCAAGCCTCCTAAGATAGCTGCAAATTCAGTCTCATCTATTTCTTCGCGTTCTGTTTTTAAGGAATCTGGCAAGCGCATTGACGTTTCTAAAAGTGATTCTTTACTTACGTCAGCAATATCCTGAAGTTCATTTATATACTTGCGAACCACATCTTTATTAATAACAGTATTGCCTGTCGTTCCTGTAGATTCAATATATAATCCAACATCTATTTTACCTCTCAATAGTGACTTTGCCACCCTATTGCGCATCTCTAATTCCTTTTCTCTATAAGTCCCGGGAATACGGGCATTTAAATCAAGGTTTTTACTGTTTAGTGATTTTACTTCAATTGTAATTTTCTTACCGGGAATTTGTACTACACTTTTCCCGAAGCCAGTCATAGATTGTATCATGCGAACAAAGATAATCCTTTTGAAGGTTGCTTGAAATGATCTTTAAGACCTAAAAATCTTATTATTAAAAGTGACGATACATTCATTCTTTAGAACGCATGTATTGTCTCGTACGCATATGAGCTACCGTAAAGAAAAGTAGCAGTAGTCCAAAACCCACATAAGGCGCATAATACCACTCTAAAAAATAAAGTCCTCCACAGCAAATGGTTAACAAAGCGCCTAAAACAGCATAGCGCTTTGCCAAAAAACAATACGCCGTATCCCATGTTTGTTGATCTCTGGACCACCAATTAGGTCCTTTAATTAGAAAAGAGTTTCCCAAACTGGGTGGGAAGAATCGTGTCCCCACAGCGATTACTAAAAGTATTAATGCAGGCGTCAAAACAGTAAGAGCTTCATTCATGATTTTCGATTTCCGTTTTTATCAAAAAAGCGATTGAGATAGCTTTCTGTATCCCAAACACTTATTCCTAATCCTATGAGTAACACACCTATTTGAATAAGTACTCGCAGTTGAAAACTAAAAAAACACAATGCAACACCCAGAATAAAAACAATAACTGCTAATTTAAAAAATGATTTACTGCTATGGCCATTAGCGGCATCCCATATGTCCTGATTAGCTCTGGAACGCCTGGTTCTATATCCATAAATTTCATTAATCTTTTGAGGAGGTCTTTTAAGATAGAAGGTCGCCAGCAACATAAATAATACGCCCGTTCCAATTAATGCAATATTCTCAATCCATATATCTGCAGTCACTCTTATAGCATTTTATAATTTACGCACCCAAATATTTCTATAGCTTACCGTATTTCCATGATCCTGTAATTTAATCACATCATCGCCATGAGTAGGGTTTTTGGGTGGCCCTATATATTCAGTCGTTCCCAGAATTTCTATATGATCCTGTACTAATACCCCATTGTGAATTACAGTAAATGTCCCTGATTTTGTTTTATTTCCTGAAGCATCAAACTCTGGTGCATGAAAAATGATATCATAGGTCTGCCATTCTTGTGGGGATTTCATAGCATTGACCAATGGCACATATTGCTTATAAACAGCTGTTGCCTGTCCATTTGCATAAGTTCTATTCTTATAGCTGTCCAGAATTTGAACTTCATATTTGTCTTGAAAAAAAATACCGCTGTTCCCGCGACCTTGTCCTTCACTTTCAACAATGGTAGGCGATTTCCACTCCAAATGTAATTGTATACTTCCAAATTTTACTTTAGTCTTAATATCACCACTTCCAGGTTTTACAGTCATTGTGCCATCACCTTGGAGTGTCCATCCAGCCACTTTCTCCGCTTTATAAGCATGTTCCCATTGATCAAGATTAGATCCATCAAACAAAACAATAGCATCACTAGGTACATTGTTTTTGTTAAAAGAAAGCTCTTGAGGTTCTGGATCCCATATTTCAGTATCTTCTGGTTTCCAAGTTTTTTCTTCAACTTTATTGGTCATTTTTTTTGTTTCTTCTTTTGCTTCCTGAGCATTACTTTGCTGCTGAAAACCTGTTAAAAACACACATAAAAGACCTATAACTATTCTCTTAATGATCATCATAAGTTTCTGTATTCCAAACCTCATTTAATCTAATGATCTGATTTTTATATTACGATACCATACTTTATCCCCGTGATCCTGTAATCCAATATGACCCGTTTGATAAACACCAAACCCTTTCCAGTCCTTAAACTTTGAATTCGCCACCATTTTATTCCACGCATCACCGTGAACTGGAAAACTATAGGCTTTCCTTCCATTAATACCAACTTTAGCCAGATTTACTTTATGATTTACTTTAAGAACGATTTCATTCCATTCACCAGCAGGTTTAATCAAGTCATCTGGTGCTTTAATCATATCATATAAAGCCCCCGCTTTATGCAATCCTCCAGCAACTTTGGCGTCAGGGTGTTTAGCATCATCCAATACTTGAATTTCCGGACCTGTTTGATATGCTTCATTAAATTCTTCAGATTCATGAACACCCCAGAAGATACCACTATTCCCAGCTTCAGAAATTTTCCATTCCAAAGAGAGTACAAAATTGGTGTATGCTTTTCGCGAAATAATATTTTTACCACCTTCTTTGCCTGGAATGAAAGCCATTGCGCCATCTTCTATAGTCCATTCAGAAAAAACACCATCTTCTTTACCATAACCGCGCCAATGGTCATAATTTGTCCCATTGAATAAAATCTCCCATTCAGAAATTGACGCTGTTGTTTTTTCTGTTTTGATTTCAACAGTTTCTTCTGTTTCTCCAGTATGATCACTCTTATTTTCCTGGTTTTGTTTACAATTCCAAAGCAATAAGCTTAAGAAAACAAGTACTACTATTTTTTTCATCCTGTTTATTTTTAATTACTCCGAAGATAAGAAACTATAATCCTAGTATCTTTTTCAATTGCTCTTTGTCAACCTCGGCACCTGCAAAATCATCAAAACGTTTCTGTGTAGCTTCAATAATATGATTTTGTATAAAAGGTGCTCCTTCTCTAGCTCCTTGTTCCGGACTTTTTACACAGCATTCCCATTCCATGACTGCCCAGACATCACAACCATATTCAGTAAGCTTTGTAAAAATTGTTTTAAAATCTATTTGACCGTCTCCAGGAGATCGATAACGTCCAGCTCGTTGTTGCCAGTCACTATAACCTCCGAAGGCTCCGCGTTTTCCATCAGGTTTAAATTCAGAATCCTTCACATGAAAAGCTTTAATAAACTCATGATAATGATCGATATATTCAATATAATCTAGTTGTTGTAGTACAAAATGACTTGGGTCATATAAAATATTGCAACGTTTATGATTTCCTGTGGCTTCCAGAAAACGCTCAAAGGTTATTCCATCATGCAAGTCTTCTCCCGGATGTATTTCATAACAAACATCAACCCCACAATCTTCGTGAATATCCAGTATCGGTTTCCAGCGATTTGCCAACTCTTCAAATCCCATCTCCACTAAACCAGCAGGACGTTGTGGCCATGGATGCCACGTATGCCATAACAAAGCACCACTAAAGGTCGCATGGGAACTCAATCCTAGATACTGACTGGCTCGCGCCGCACTGATAACTTGTTGTCGAGCCCATTCCGTACGCTTCTTAGGATTGTTTTTACAATCCTCCGGCGCGAAGTTGTCAAACATCAGATCATAAGCGGGATGCACTGCTACTAATTGTCCTTGAAGGTGGGTTGATAACTCTGTAATTTCCAATCCATAATCCTGAATCTTCCCTTTCAATTCGTCACAATAGGTTTTGCTCTCTCCGGCTAGATTCAAATCGATTAAACGACTTTCCCAAGTAGGGATTTGAATCCCCTTATATCCCAAATCTGCAGCCCATTGACACAATCCTTCCAAAGAATTAAATGGTGCCTTATCATCCATAAATTGCGCTAGAAAAACTGCTGGTCCTTTTACTGTTTTCATATGTTCTTCTAATATCCATGAAGACGGATATCTTTTTAGTTATATTTTGATTCTATGTGTTTACACTTTCGCGAAAGCA
>CAZPTJ010000231.1:0-5398 GCA_964589085.1 uncultured Flavobacteriaceae bacterium
TCAAACATCAGTATGTATAGAGGCTTGAAGAAATTGAAGGTTTTTTTTGCCGGACACTACTGGTTACTATAAAACAAATGCTCTTCTGTCCAATCATAAAGAGCTATTCTTTTAGTTATGCAGGTACTATGGTCACCACCTACATATTGAAAAGTAGATTTATTATGCTATAGCCTCAATCATAATTTGAAGAAGGGCAATAGCGGCCTCACTTATTTTTGTTCCTGGACCGAAAACGGCTGCTGCACCAGCTTCAAACAGAAAATCATAATCTTGTTGAGGGATAACACCACCTACAATGACCATAATATCTGGTCTGCCCAAATTTTTAAGAGCCTCAATAACCTGAGGTACTAGTGTTTTATGGCCTGCAGCGAGTGAGGAAACTCCAAGAATATGTACATCGTTTTCTGCCGCTTGCCTTGCCGCTTCGGCAGGAGTTTGAAATAAAGGGCCAATATCCACATCAAAACCAATGTCAGCATAACCAGTTGCTACTACTTTTGCGCCTCGGTCATGACCATCTTGTCCCATTTTGGCTACCATAATACGAGGACGACGACCATCTAATTCTGCAAATTGATTGGCAAGTTCCTGTGCTTTCGCGAAAGCGGGATCTTTTTTTATTTCCTTACTGTACACACCGCTGAATGATTTAATTTGTGCCTTATGTCTACCAAAGACAACTTCCAGAGCATCTGAAATCTCACCTAGAGTAGCCCGTTCTCTGGCTGCTGCCACTGCTAAAACTAATAAATTTTGATTAGCTAAACGCGCGCCTGCCTCTAAAGCTTCCAAAGCTTGCGCTACCTTTTCAGAATTTCTTGTGGCTTTTATATGAGCGAGACGTTTTAATTGTCCTTCTCTCACTTTGGTATTATCGACTTCAAGAATATCCAAAAATTCTTCTTCGTCTAATTCATATTGATTGACACCAATGATAATATCCTGACCGCTATCAATACGTGCTTGTTTGCGTGCTGCTGCTTCTTCTATCCGCAATTTAGGAATTCCAGCCTCTATGGCTTTGGTCATACCGCCCAGTGTTTCTACTTCTTGAATAAGTTCCCAGGCTTTATGGGCTATTTCATGGGTGAGTCGTTCTACATAATAACTGCCAGCCCATGGATCAACGGTCCGTTTAATTTCGGTTTCTTGTTGTAAGAATAGTTGTGTGTTACGGGCAATACGGGCAGAAAAATCTGTAGGCAAAGCTATAGCTTCATCCAGAGCATTAGTATGTAGGCTTTGTGTGCCTCCAAAAACTGCTGCTGCCGCCTCTATACAAGTACGGGCAACATTATTAAATGGATCTTGTTCTGTAAGACTCCAGCCACTGGTTTGACAATGGGTACGAAGCGCCAGTGATTTTGGATTTTTAGGATGGAATTGTTGTACAATCTTGGCCCATAACATCCGTGCAGCTCGCATTTTTGCAATTTCCATAAAATGGTTCATTCCTATGGCCCAGAAAAAAGAAAGCCGCGGAGCAAATCCATCAATATCCATACCGGCGGCGATACCTGTACGTAAATATTCTAAACCATCGGCTAGCGTATAGGCCAACTCAATATCACAGGTAGCCCCAGCTTCCTGCATATGATAACCTGAAATTGAAATGGAATTAAATCGAGGCATATGCTGGGCAGTATACTGGAAAATATCAGAGATAATACGCATAGATGGCGTAGGCGGGTAGATATAAGTATTACGAACCATAAACTCCTTAAGAATGTCATTCTGAATAGTGCCTGATAAGGATGAAGGATCTACACCTTGTTCTTCTGCAGCAACAATATAAAATGCCATAATAGGGAGTACAGCTCCATTCATCGTCATAGATACTGACATTTGATCTAAAGGAATTTGATCAAAAAGCAGTTTCATATCTTCTACAGAATCAATAGCAACCCCTGCTTTACCAACATCTCCTACAACACGCTCATGGTCACTATCATAACCGCGATGTGTCGCCAGATCAAAGGCTACAGAAAGCCCTTTTTGACCTGCAGCGAGATTACGTCTGTAAAAAGCATTACTTTCTTCGGCAGTAGAGAAACCTGCATATTGTCTTACAGTCCAGGGGCGACGTACATACATTGTACTATAAGGTCCTCTTAAGTTTGGAGCCAGTCCAGCTACAAAATTGAGATGTTCCAAACCTTCTACATCTTCAGAGGTATATTTTTTTTTGAGGTTTATAGTCTCCGCCGTAGGAATAATTGTGTCCTCTTGTTTTTGCTTTCGCGAAAGCGTATGCAAATTATCTAAACTGATATGATCCAGATTTTTTCTACTCATTTACAGGAGTTGGGGCGGTTAAACCCACAAGATTTTTATAATAGGTATCTAAAGCAAGATATACTGATTGATTAGGTCGATTACTTGTTGTCCGTCCTATATTTCGTAATCGAGAGTCGAAAAGTGATAAATCCATACTATTTGTTTGAATGAGCGCATTGATAGTACGTCCTAAATCCTTATCTTCAATATTGTTAATAATACACTTGACATCCGGATGGTTATAGTCTAGAACTCCTTTTCCACCATTATTTATAATAATGCCTTTGCTTACAAGGACGTCGCGTATTTGAAGACTATGAGCACTCACCATTTCTCCAAATCTCTCATTTCCCTTTATTCCTTTAAGAATATACCGAGCATAAGCGCGACTATGCACTTTAGTAGTATCATATTTTTTGAAAAGATCTTCTTCAAAACTGTATAAGGCTTCGTTGAGCACATCGTTATTTGATGTACTACAGGTGATATTTTGAGGTTGATCAGCAAATTGAAATTGAAATTTTGATTGTTGATTGCAACTTACTATGATTAAAAGAAAACATAAAAGAGTTAGTGATCTCATGGTGAATTATATATATATTATGGTTAAACTTCTTGTTTTAAACGTTCTTGTTCTGAAACTTCTGCGAGCCTTTTAGGGATTATAGGCTCGATAATTGTTTTACGAGCTTTTGTTTTTATAAAGGGATATAGCTCCAAATTATCTTTCATACGATCATTTGTATTAGGATGCTTATTTGTACCTAATAAAATACGATCCCCTTTTGTAAAACGTTCTTCTTCCTTCTGGGCACTCTCTTTAATTTTGCGTTGTATTGTTCCTGTTTTGAGTTGACTTAAGAACCCTCCATTTTTTTCAATGTTTTTAAAGAGTACCAGTGATTTTTCTGCTAATTGTTGGGTAATTGTCTCGATATAATAGGAGCCATCTGATGGATTTGTTACTGCATCAAAATAACTTTCTTTTTTTAAGATAAGCAGTTGATTGCGGGAAATGCGTTGCCCGAAATCATTTGTTTTATGATAAATGGCATCGTAGGGTTGATTTACAATAGTATTTGCACCACCCAAAATGGCACTCATACACTCTGTGGTCGTACGCAACATGTTGGTATTATAATCATATATGGTTTTATTACGTGCGGTGGGGTATGCCATAATTGTACACGTTGTATCCAGTGTATAGGCTTGTGCTATACAGGCATACGTCTGACGTAAAGCACGCAGTTTGGCAATTTCAAAGAAATAATTATGACCAACACTTACTTTAAAGTGTACAGGTACTTCCAATTTATGTTGATCCATAAAATTGAGGTATTCATTGGCCTGGGCTAATGAATAAGCTAGTTGTTGTACGATATGTGCTCCTGAATTTTCATAAAGTGACAGATCAATACTTAATGTAACTATGCTATCCCGAAGAAGGGTCTCCAGCATTTGATGGTCTTCGGTATTGGAATGGAACCAATTACCTTCCCGAGCCAACTGTCCCAGGATATCAACATAAATGATGATAGTGTATCCTTCTTTTTTTGCGTAGGCATTTAACTTGCTTAAAAAAATGGGATGTAAAAAATTAAAATAAAAGTGAAATGAAATATTGTTTTGCGGGAGTTGATTGAAAAATTGCTCATAATCAAAAGCAGTATCTGCCGAAAGCACAATTGTCTCTGCACCTCCTTGTATCGCTTTATTTATATATCTTGAAGTTTTATCAATGTCGTGAATGAAAAGTGATTCTCCAATATGCCATTCTTGCGGAAAACCTGGAATAGAAATACCTTCGTGCAGTTCATCTTTGTGATAAAATGGTTTGACACTTATACCTTCAGGGCTATTCCAGATTAGGGTATCGTTATAATCTGCACCTTTCAAGTCAACTTGAATTTTTTGCTTGAATGCTTTAGCACTAATAGGGTCAAATTCTGAAAATAAAGCGTTATTCTTCATTTTTTGGGATACTATCTTCGTATTCTATAATATAAATTTCTTCGTTTTCTCTTTTCATAAAGTGTTCTTCACGAGCAAAACGTTCTAATTCTGTACTATCTTTGAGATTCTTTATTTGTTTCTTATCCTGTTGGATTTCTTTGTCAAAATAGTTGGTGTTACCCTCTATTTTTTTTATTTCCTGATTTAATTCCCGATGAATTAACCAGGAATTACCATCAAAAAAAAGCATCCATACCACAAAAATGGTCGAAATCAGGATATAAGGGTTCGCCAGTCCTAGAATAATATATCCCAAGACTTTATTTTTTACTTTGATTCTTTGGATTATACCTTTTAATCCCATGGATGCGAAGATACTAAAAACCCTAGGACAAGCGGGTTTGTATCGCTGCGTAAACAGCGTCTAAATTCAAGTTTCCTTGTTCATTATTAGTTATAATGAGGTCAGCATATTGTTTAACCGGTGCAATAAATCGCTCATGCATAGGTTTCAAAGTATTTTCATAACGTTCTGTTATTTCTTCGATATCACGTCCTCTCTCTTGAATATCTCGCTTTATACGACGTTGAAGTCGAATATCACTATGGGCTTTAATGTAAATTTTTAAATCCAGAAGTTTTCTGATCTCGGGCAAGGTGAAAATCAATATCCCTTCAAGCAGTATAATTCTTTTAGGAACAATAGTGCGAGTATTAACGCTTCGATTATGTTCTACAAAAGAATACTCAGGTTTTTCTATAAGACTTCCTTTTTTAAGCGTTTTTAAATGCTGTTCAAGTAGCGCAAAATCAATAGAATCAGGATGATCAAAATTAATCTGAACACGCTCATCATAACTGAGATGTGATAGATCATGATAGTAATCATCCTGAGAAATCAGTATGGTATCATCTTTTGAGAAATGTTCCAGTAATTGATGAACGATAGTTGTTTTACCACATCCTGTTCCACCTGTAATTCCAACAATTAACATTTACATTTTTTAGCTTGTCAAAATTAGAAAAAGTTGAATATGATTTAAACGGAATAAGAAACTATTTTTTTTGTGGTATTTCAACAAATACTTCTATATTTGCACCCCTTTTCGGGGTGTAGCGTAGCCCGGTCATCGCGCCTGCTTTGGGAGCAGGAGGTCGCAGG
>CAZPTJ010000232.1:0-5337 GCA_964589085.1 uncultured Flavobacteriaceae bacterium
TGTAGTGTAACGGTATATTTTGCAGCACTTTCAAGTTGTAATAGATTTTCTAGTGCATAATCTGGGTTTAAAGATGATCCTGATTTTATTTAAGTGTGATTGGTATTTCTGCAATCGTATGATCCCATCCTATTTTAATGTGGACAAGATTGTCACTTTTTTCATACATAACAATAGATAAGGCTTCGATTACTTTTTTACTTGTCTGTAATGGTACAATCATACTAGCGATATCTTTTGAAGGATCATATGAATAATTTCCCCATCCATCAAGATCACTGTTCAAATGGATGGTCCAGGAATCTTTTTGTGGAGTTGCTATAAGTGTATAACGGCCTGCCTTTATGGTCTTATCTCCAAAAATGACATCGGTCATAAATAGGATTTCTGTAGATTCATTGGCTCCGATGCGCCAGGGTTCATTAAACTTTACCACTTTCCCAAAAACCTCTCTTCCTTTTTTAAGCGGGCGTGCGTAGATAATTCTAATTTTAGGTTGTGCAGCCGCTCGTTTTGAATCATTCTTTTTAAATACGCGTAAGGCAGCATCTGATGGGAAGTATGCAATGTCGGCAACACTTTTGTCCATTTTTGGAAAATTCTGCCCCAGACTAATTGTTGCAATAAAAAGAAATGCAATGATGGTTAGTAATCTTTTCATTTTTACTTTTTTAAATTGGTTACATTTTCAGTAATTATTTTGGATAATTCTTTTAATTCGCCTTTTTCATACATAGCTGGCAAATCTTTAAGAGGTGTTCCCCAGGCGGCTTTATAATTTACATAATCCTGAAAGGTAATTCCGTCAACCACTCTAGGATTATAGGCAGATCTAAAACGTACACCTTTTTCATTAGTAATATAGTTATACGCCAGATAGTCTATTTTTTTCGTTTGTGTATTGACCCAATAATGAAATTCATCATCATAATCTTTACCGCCACCTTCCTGATCGAAAGTCACTTGAATCACTTCATACGATTGTCCCTTAATTTTTGTATTACCAACATAGGCTTTGTTTACTGCAGCATCACTAAGCTTATACGGAAGTATAGCAAAATAAATTACGGAGTTTAGAGCTTCTGTATATTTATTAATATTCTTTTGAGATAATGTTTTTTTTACGCCATTTACCTCACGTTCAAACCTTCCATTGATTAAAAAGTCTTGTGTTTTGGTATTACCCTTGGAACTCTCCACACTATAAGCAAACTGTTCATTATTATTGGTAAAACGATACGTTTTTCCTCTAAAGACAAAAGAATAATCGGCCTCTTTATATAAATCACCACCATGAGCGATAATGGCTTCATTAATAATAAGATCAGCTTTAGTAGGTGTCTGAACTGGTTTAGATGTTTCTACGGTAGTAGATGAGATTTTTAAAGTCGCAGTCTCCTTATTATTGATATCCGTCTTACACGAGATGATTATCGAAAAAATAAATAAGAGTGTGATGTATACAATTGATTTCATAATATTTTTTTATAATTCTATAATTCCTTTAGGTGTTTGTAAGATCATTTTAAGCATTATACCACTTGATTTCCTTATTTCCAGATTAACGCTAAGTTGTTTAAAAAGTTTGGAAAAAGCCGAAGGCTTTGGGTGAGTCGCAAATAGTCTTATAAACTCACAATTCATGTTCGGAATAGCATCAGAAGGATGAATTTCTGAACTAGACCAATCTAAAAAGAAAGGAGTAAGTTCAACCTCTGGTTGAGGTAGAGGTTTTATAAGTTCCCATTGCAATAGGGAATTATCACTTGTAAGTCGTGATCCACCAGTAATGACTCCCATTTTTGAATCATAGGATTTTAAGATATTACTATCGGCTTTCAAGTGATCCGATTTAAGTGCCCATCGTGTTATTTGGTTTTTTGTCAATACATCAACTCCCATCCATCTTGGAGCATTGATCGTCTTATTTTCATGATCAATAGCGATAAGCTCCAAATAGGAACCATTATTAAGATTGACTAATGCATTTTTAGTTCCTTCAGTTTTATGATACCCACCAAATACTGGACGAATACCTGTCAGATCTTCAAAATGCTGGGTAGCTTGATCGAGATCTGTTACGGCATAAACAATATGATCAATAGGACGTATAATCGTTTTTAGATTTATGGGCTAAAATTACAATTATGCTTTAAAACGATGTGGTACAATCCGGAAAATAAATGGTCTATTTTTACATAAAACCTTTTAACTCTTGGAACTTTTAGGGCATTCACCTGCCTCATTAGGAGAAGGAGGTTTGCCTTTGCCTATGGGAATAGTCATCATATTGTCTATTTGTTGGGCTAATTCATAAACGGCCGCCATAGGTTTCCCATCTGGATAGGGGTTTTCTGGGGTTCCACTGGCATCTGGAGATGAAGGATTATAGGGCAAATACGATTGTATAGAATCATATGGATTACCATAACCCAATTGTCTGCATTTGCGTACCATATTAATTGCAGTCATTAATCGCGTCTGTCCCGAGGTAGGAGTATAACGTAATCGTTGCGCAATCCATAGAGCAGCTACCGTAACCGAACGACTCCCTCCACTCCAACAATGCACTAGTATTTTAGGATCATTTTCTGAAGAAACAGCGCCAAACAATTGATCTATAGCTTGGACAGCCTTGATCATCGTTTTTGCAGTATTATGAACACTCGATCCAGGATATGGTCCCGTATCACATAAGCCTACCTTGGAAAAAAGGAGTGTATATCCTGGTGTGGGAAATGAAGTGTCAAAATTATCCAGAGCGACATTTAGTATGCCGTGAACATTAGCAGCTTTTAGCTCAAGCGTATTACTTTCTATAGCGCTATTAGTATCGCCCACATATAAACCAGTAGAATTGCCAGTACAATTACCTTCTAAACTTGGACGATCCGTATAAAGAATTTCATTCATTGAACTCATAAGACTAGTTTTTAAAACTTTCACAAAAGTGAACTTGTGCTATATTAAAATTGAAGTTACTTTCTAAAGTATATTTTTAAAGCTATTTTATATTTAAATATCAGATAATTAATTTGTTATGAAATTAAAGCTTATAATGCAGAAAAACAAAAAATGAAACAGAAGTTTAAATATAATGAACTAGTGATTAAATATTTTTCTCAAAATTACCATGAACTCTCTTCATAAAACTACCCCTATAATTGTTTAAGATTGTAAGTTTGTAAGTGTTATTTAAATGGGTTGAACCACACGAATGATGTATCAAAAGTACTAGCCCTTTTAAATGGTGTCAAATAGCATTATGAAGAAAACGTCCTCAAAATATATTATAATAGGTGCCGGATTGTCTGGTTTAACTTCCGGATATCTGTTGCAACAGGCAGGAGAAAATGATATTGTAATTCTAGAGTCCAGAGATCGAATAGGTGGGCGCATTTTTACTAAAGATGATATTGATTATGGAGCTACCTGGTTTCATAATCACCACACGCAGGTGATACAATTATTGGATAGACTAAGAATCAAAAAATTTCATCAATACACTAAGGGAAAGAGTGTACTTGTGTATAGCAGCATGGCACCGGCTCATGAATTTGAAAGTGACCCTTCTGCTCCTTCTGCTTACAGAATAGCAGGAGGATCAAAAGCGTTGATTGAAGCTTTGGCAGCACCTTTACAGGAGAGTATATATTGTAATGCTCAAGTACATACTATTGAGGAAACTGTACATGGGATAAGAGTTATAACCGATGATAATGTTTTTGAAGCAGAAGAGGTGATAATTACAATGCCTCCAAAGATTGCACAGCGCATTCAATATATACCTGAACTCTCTGAGGTATTGACCAGAGCTATGGACAGTACACATACCTGGATGAGTAATGCTATGAAAGTAGGAATGACTTTTGACCAACCATTCTGGAGAACAAAAAATTATTCTGGTACCGTTATAGGTCAGATAGGAGCGGTAACGGAACTCTATGATCATACCAGTAGTGATGAAAAGACGTATACCCTTATGGGTTTTGTGAATGAAGGCTTGCGAGATTTAAGTCCCGAAAAAAGAAAAGAACGTATTTTGGATTATTTATCTAAATACCTGGGACAAGAGATACGCGATTATACGTCTTACGATGAGAAAGACTGGTCTATGGATAGTCATACTTCTTGTGTAGAAATTAAATCAGTATATATCAGTCCGGAGTATGGGAACCCTATGTTTCAGGATAGGTATATGAAGGAAAAACTTATTTTTTCAGGAGCAGAAACGGCCATACACCATGGTGGATACATGGATGGAGCTATTCTAAGTGGGATTACCGCTGTAGAAAAACTTTTGGATCAACCCATAAGATCCATTACAAGTAATTAATCATCGTGTCCAAAAAAGATAACATAGCGCAATACCATTTGCATAAATTGCATCCCGAGAAATTACAGTTTGAAGTATACGATCTTAAGGAGTACAGAAACAAAAATATTGACAAAGCTTCACAACCGCATTCTCATAGTTATTATCAAATCATATGGTTTTTCAATAAAAAAGGGACGCATATGGTTGATTTTGAAACCTATGATATTAAAGCGCACACTATTTTATTTATTTCCAAGGATCAGATTCATGCCTTTGATGAACATCTGGATATAGAAGGATGGCTTATTCACTTTAATGAGAGTTTTTTTATGCATTCAGATGTGGATATTTTTCTGAAGTATAATGTGTTTAAGTCACAAAAAAATCCAAGTTATACCATTAACGATGAAACCCGTGACACAGCTAAAACTTATATTAATCTCATTCGAGAAGAACTCGCCCAGCGATATCGGTTTGGGTATGAAGAAATAATTCGGTTTTTACTTAAATCTTTTTTGATTTGTCTGGAACGTATTCATCGTAAAAATGATCATGACTCTTTAAAAATGAATAGCCAATATGAGCTACAGTTTTTTAAATTCAAAGAGCTTATAGAGACACATTATGCTGAGGGCTTAGCCGTTAGAGCATATGCAGACTTATTGCATATTTCATCGAAAACCTTAACCACTATTACTCGCAATGTGGCTCAAAAATCACCTTCAGAATTATTAGCCGATCGTGTTATTTTGGAAGCAAAACGCTTATTGAGATTTACCGTACTTCAGATTAATGAAATTGCTTTTAGAGTGGGCTTTAATGATGCTTCTTACTTTGTAAAGTATTTTAAAAGACACGTCGGACTTTCGCCCAGTCGTTTTCGCGAAGCTCAAACATAGAGTTATTAACATCATTATATAATACAATTCAGATGTATAGATGCTGATGGTTATTTTATGAGGTCTATTTTTAACCCAGATTATGCATTAGAACTTTGTGATGAACCTTGAAAGTACCAT
>CAZPTJ010000233.1:0-5334 GCA_964589085.1 uncultured Flavobacteriaceae bacterium
TAGAATCATAAAAATATTTTATAGTATATATCTAAAAAGTCAATCCTAGGATTGACTTTTTTATTTTTATATGTTTATAAAATAGAAGTATTTCTATGGTTGACCTTCAAACTCTTCGCCACCACCGCTACCCGGTCTGTTTCCATCACGTTGAGGTCGTTTTTTCTGGTTAAAGCGATAGGTGAATGATAGATTAATAGAACGCTCTCTGAACTGAAACTCACTCTCGCCAGGAAAGGGGAAACTAACTTCAGAGATTCTACTTCTTGAATTAAAAAGATCTCTGATATTGAGCGCCAATGACCCTTTTTCTTTGAAGACGTCTTTACTAAAGGCAAAATCTGCCGAAAAAATACCTTGATTTCTGCTCTGCGCATTTACAGAAGGACCTCTATAATTGATTCGGGTTTGCCAGTCTATTTCCCAAGGCAGCGTATATTTATTATTTAAACGAGCTGTCCAAGTAAAGTTGGTCGCACCAAAATCTATTCCTTCAAACTCACCTACCGTTTCTGAATTAAACACGTTTACATTGGCATTAATACGCCATCTTTTTGATGGAGAATAGGTAAGTGTAGCTTCGGCACCTATACGATCGTTACGTGCTAGATTTATAGGTGTCCTGTTTAAAACGGGAATTGGATCTCCACCACCTATTATCACGGTTTCATCTGTTTCTAGAAAAACAAAGGTAAAATTGTCTTCGCTACGTCTAAAGAATACGGATCCATTAAGAGTAAAGGATTTACTGATTCTATTAAGGTAGCCCAAATCTACACCGTTAGATAAACTTGGATTGAGATTGGGATTTCCTTGAAAGAAATTTGTAGCGCTGGTTCTTGATGGGAAAGGATTTAAAAAGAAGCCACGTGGTCTTCTTATCCTTCTATTATATCCTAAACTTATCGTTTCCTTTTCATTAAGCTCATAGTTAATGTTTAGTGTAGGAAAGAAATTGGTAAAATCACGACTATTAAAATCACTTATGGTTTGTTGATCTATCTCTATATCTGTATACTCTACTCTAACACCTAATAGAAAATTAAATTTATTAATCTTACTTCCATATTGTGTATAAAAAGCGTGTATTGCTTCTCTATAAATAAGGCTATTAGTTAGATCTGTATTTAAATCAAAAATGCCATCTAGTCCATCGTTTGGATTATCATCTTGATTGTCAAAAACTGTAAAATCAGTATCTAACTCACTTATATTTCCTCTATATCCAGCTTCAAAACGTGCGTTTTCTCCAAGTGGTTGAACAAAATCTAATTGCGCTAAGAATCGAGCTTGGTCTTCTACATTTTCATTGGTTTCCAATGTAATATCTCCATCAAAATTTACAGGAGTACTAGAGATATCCAAGAACTCTGTCTCTTCTGAGTTTTCATATTGCAATTCAATAGACAAGTTACCATCATTCTCCCATTTCCTGTCAAAATTAAGACTGTATTGAGTTGTAAGATCTACTTCTGTTTCTGGGGCAAGCCTTCGCGAAAGAAAAAGTTCGTCTCCTTGAATCTCAGTAATATTGTTTATTGATCTGTTTTCATTGTCACTATCACGCACTACAATAGATCCAGTAATACTGGTATTATCGTTGATATAATACTCTACACCAAAATTCCCATTTAGACCTCCACGATCTCTATCAAACTCTCTACGCTCTTCGATAGAACTAATGGGGTCTAAAGAAAATGTAGATTGTGTTGAACTATTACCTTCAGATCCTCTTAGGTTATAGCCTCCAGTAGCAAAAAAATTAAAATCTCCTGTTCTGTAATTTATATTTCCAGAAATACCACGTGTTCCAAAATTACCCACGTTTGCAGTAATAGCACCGTTGAGACCTTGTAATTTACTTCGTCTTAAAATGATATTTAGGATTCCAGCACTTCCCTCGGCATCATAACGGGCAGATGGAGATGTAATGACTTCTACACGCTCTATGGATTCGGCAGGCAACTGTCGTAAAGCTTCCGTACCACTTAAACCTATAAGTCCAGACGGCTTGCCATTAATAAGAATGCGTACATCATCATTACCTCTTAAGGCAACATTGCCTTCCACATCTACAGAAACAGAGGGAACATTATCCAAAACGTCAGAAACCGTAGCACCACGTACCGTAAGATCTTTACCTACATTATAGATTTGCTTGTCTAATTTATATTCAACAGTTGTTTTTTCTGCTATAACGGTAATCTCTTCAAGTGTAGCCGCGTCAATTTCCAATTGGATAGTTCCAAGAGAAGTATTTTCTGTTATGCGTTGCGCTTTAAGCAAAAATGGTTTGAAAGAAATATATTCGATCTTAATATCGTAAACGCCTGGTTTAACTGGAACTGCAAAAGAGCCATCTGTTGCAGTAATTCCACCTGTTATTTCTTGAGTGTTTTGTGTATTTATAAGTGTAATTGTAGCATATTCCAGAGGGATGCCACCTTCTTTTTCCTGAATACTACCTGTTAACTGGATTTCTTCAGAAGATCGTTGCGCTTGCAAACAAAAGGACATTATAAGACAAATGCCGAAAATAAAATGGCGCATTTAATTTGGTTTGGTACACGAAATTATACCATAAAAAAACGCTAGTCGGTTAAACTAGCGTTAAATTAATTTTTTTGAATATAACCTTAACTATCCTTTTTTCAAGCTGGATGCCAGCTCTAAATATTTTGCATATTGCGTATCGTCCAATACATTCTGAAGATTTAATTTTTCTCTTTCTTCAATATCGCTTAACGCCTGTGCTTTTTGTGCTGGTGTTTTTGAAGACTGTGCAATACGTTGACGCATACCTTCAAAAGCTCCAATAATTTTAGTAACATTTGCAGTTTTGCGCTCGTCAAGATTCAATTGTTTTATGATCGTTTGCGCTGCAGTAGACACAGTCGCTTTCTTAGATAGTGTAGGTTTTTGAAGAACATCTTGTGCTTGCATCGATCCAATCCCTATAACTAATAACACAAGTATAGTAATGATTTTTTTCATAATTTATTTTGTTGTTTTTGTAGAATTTAAAAAAGCAATTTACAAAATAGATTTAATATTAATAGGTGGACGACCAATAATTGCCTGATTTTCATGAATAACAATCGGACGTTCTATAAGCTTGGGATGATCAATCATCGCTTGTATTATTTCTCTTGAACTTAATGATAACTGTTTGTATTTTTCTTTCCAGATAGCCTCACCTTTTCTTACAAGTGCTATAGGGTCTATTTTTAATAAACTGATAATGTGTTCAAGTTCCTCATAAGACAAGGGGTCATCAAAATATTTATGTATTGTATACTCCTTGCCTGAGGCTTCCAGGATTTGAAGGCCTTCTCGACTTTTTGAACATCGAGGGTTGTGGTATATTGTAATCATATCTTATGGTTTTATAGGAATTCCTAATTCACGGAGTTTAATAGCTAAAGTTGGGGCATCTGTAAAATGTACCCCTTTAATACCCACAGCCTCACAACCAACAATATTTTTTAGACTATCATCTATAAATACAGCTTCATTTGCTTTTATAGTGTACCTGGAAAGCATTAACTCATAAATTTCAGCAAATGGTTTACGCATACCTTCATCTCCTGATACTAAAATCCCTTCAAACCATTGCAACCATTCAAATTTGGTAATCGCTTTGGGCCAAGTTTCTCCACTCCAATTAGTCAATGCTAACACACGATAATTAGGATGATCAATAAGTTGTTTTAAGATTGCTAAAGTGTCTTCATGGACATAACCTAACATTTCTTCCCAACGATCATAGTACATACGAATCAAGGCTTCATACTCAGGAAAAAGGACAATACGTTCTTCTGTGGCCTGCTTAAGAGGATATCCAGCATCCTGATTTACATTCCAATCCCAGGCACAGATATGTTCCAGAAACCAATCCATTTTTTTTCGATTACCTCGAAACTCTTTGAGATATACGTATTCCGGACTCCAATCGATAAGTACGCCTCCCAAGTCAAATATAATTGTTGTGATTTGTGCCATACGATATGTTTAATTAAAGTTCATCACTGGTTTCTCCCTGTCCCATCATCATCAGATACGCTTTTAAGAAAGCATCAATCTCTCCATCAAGTACCTTTTCTGGTTGACGATATTCATGATTGGTACGATGATCTTTAACACGACGATCATCTAGTACGTAGGATCGTATTTGTGAACCCCATTCTATTTTTAATTTCCCAGCTTCGATATCCTGACGTGCTTCCATACGCTTACGCAATTCAATTTCATAGAGTTGTGAACGTAGCATTTGAAGTGCTGTTGCTCTATTATCGTGTTGAGAGCGACTGTCAGAACAGGAAATTTTAATTCCGGTAGGGAAGTGGGTTAGTTGTACTTTAGTTTCAACTTTATTTACATTTTGTCCTCCTGCACCAGATGATCGCGCGGTGACAATTTCATAATCAGCAGGATTGATTTCAATCTCAATACTATCATCTACTAGAGGATAAACGTAAATAGAAACAAAAGAGGTGTGTCTTTTTGCATTACTGTCAAAGGGAGAGATACGCACCAAACGATGAACACCATTTTCTCCTTTTAACCACCCAAAAGCATATTCTCCATCTATTTCAATAGTAACTGTTTTTATTCCCGCAACATCACCTTCTTGAAAATTGAGTTCTTTTATTTTATAACCTTGCTTTTCTGCCCACATCATATACATGCGTAGGAGCATACTCGCCCAATCACAACTTTCTGTACCACCTGCGCCTGCAGTTATTTGCATAACCGCACTCATTTCATCACCTTCTTCAGAAAGCATATTACGGAACTCTATATTTTCAAGTTTATCCAGCGTTTCATCATATTGCTTTTGTACTTCTTCGTCGGTTGCATCTCCTTCTTTGGCAAACTCAAATAAAATTTCCAAATCATCGGTTAGTGTTGACACATCCTCAAAATCCTTGACCCATTTCTTTTTGGCCCTAAGCGTTTTCATGAACGTTTCAGCTTCTCGTGCGTTATTCCAAAAATTGGGATCGAATGTTTTTTCTTCTTCGTTAGTAATTTCGATACGTTTGCGATCGATGTCAAAGATATCTCCTTAAGCCTTTGACACGCTCTTGGAGTGATTTTAATTGTTCTGTAGTAATCATAATTATTAAGTAGGTGTCAAAAGTAATAGACTTTAAATCTTTATACAATGATTTTTACATAAACCTATGATCCTTTATAAAACCTATTAAACCCGAATTGTGCAGTAGAACTTCGCAATGAGGACTGAAAGTGCAATAAAAATACAGCGCAGCGATTGATTTTGCAGTGATTTCAGAACATAATAGATTTTCTATTGCATAATTCGGGTTAAAG
>CAZPTJ010000234.1:0-5332 GCA_964589085.1 uncultured Flavobacteriaceae bacterium
TATGGTACTTTCAAGGTTCATCACAAAGTTCTAATGCATAATCTGGGTTTAATACACTAAAAAAAGCGACTCCATATGAAGTCGCTTTTTTGGTATATTGAAATTATAAATCAAATAGTCTTTAAAAAAGCAGTTACGGCTTCCCAATATTCTTTATGATCTTTTTTACTACTCCATAAAGCACTCGACCCGTGATTTCCTGATCCTTGAGGAATAAATGACTGTTTTTTACTCGAAGAGATATTACTGTAAATCCCCGACCACCCCTTTTTTTCACCTCGGGCAGATGTTATAAATGTGGGTATCGTTATATGTTGTGCACTTTGAGAGATAAAATCTTTAGAACCAAAATATTCACCTGGAGAAAAAGATAAAACGGCTTGAACAGCTGTTGGATAATCTCCTGCATATTTAAGAACTAAAGAAGAAGAATAAGAACTTCCCCAGATTACTATCTTTTTTGGAGCATACTTTTCCTTGACATAAGCCACACTTGCCTCAATATCTTGAAAAGCATCTACGTACTTCGTTCCTTTCCCTTGTTGCTTTGCCTGGAGTTTTGTTTGATTTTTAATGCCATTTGAAGAGTTTCCTGAACGTTGATCTACGGCAAGGCAATTATATCCTAGTGCATTTAATTTTGGAGCTATTTCCTGATATTCACCACGACTCGATCCCGCCTGATGAAATAGTATAATGAAGACATCACTATTTTTAGTTTCATACAGATCAGCAGTTATAGGCAATTTGTCTTTTGAAGGGAACTCTATAGGGGTCTGCCCGAAACTGTATATACTTAAACTGAGTATGCATAATACAAGTAGCTTTTTCATTTTTTATATTATTTAAAGGAGTGAATTAAATTAAATCAATTATATGATGAGATGAATCTTAATTATAGACGTAAAAACGATAACAATATTACCATTTTTAATGATCGTATTTTTTAAAGGTTGTGTTAATAATCTAGTACAGTGCTACCAAATATCTATCTTTAACCTTTAATAAATTGCTATGCGAGAGAAAGTAATTTCTACTATAAATAAAAACTTAAATAATGCAATAGCACTTATAGATGCTATTTCTCTTGAAACATATAGAGATACTTCGGTAGGTCCTTATTATAGTAGTATCGGATCTCATATACGACATGCACTTGATTTTTTTGATTGTATTATTAACGGAATTCAATATAATGATATTGATTTAACGGCACGTAAGAGAGATGAGATGATATCTCAAGATCCTGATGCTGCCAAAAACCATATCTATGAAATTCAACAACAATTAATTGCGTTTGCAGATATTAACACTGATTATTTGTTAAACGTTACGGATAACTTGGGTGAGGGTAAAGTTACTATCATGTATACATTAGAAAGTGTCTTAGCTCAGGCAAATACACATGCCATCCATCATTATGCGATTATAAGTTATATGCTACAAATTTTGGATGTATTGATAGAAATTCCAGGATTCGGTTATAATCCTTCAACACCAATTCCTAAAAGAGAAGGTATTTAACGATCGTTAAATATTGCTTTCACTAGGGTACGTATTCCTTTAAATCCAAAAAATATTGCGGCTATCGTTGCGATTATACCTACAACTAGAACTGGGATATAATAAGGATGTCCCTGATTTTTAAAAGCCTGATTAAGAATAAAAGGAGCTGTAAATAATAGCAGAACAGTATAAAACATGGTTTTAATTCCTTTTGCCAGTAGTTCTTTATTTGTTCCCATAATGTGTTATTGCATCCCGTACATTTCCATGTTTTAAAAGTAAGGCATTTGCTTCTTTTTCGGAGATAGATAAAGTTTCCATAACCATACGTGTGCCTCGATCTACCAACTTATTATTGCTTAATTGCATATCAACCATTTTATTGCCTTTTACACGGCCTAATTGAATCATAGAAGCGGTAGATATCATATTAAGAATCATTTTTTGGGCTGTACCAGCTTTCATCCTTGAGCTACCCGTAACAAATTCCGGACCTACAACTACCTCAATAGGGTATTGTGCAGTTATAGCAAGGGGACTACCTGCATTACAGGTAATACAAGCTGTTCCAATATGATGAGTATTGCATTGTTCTAAAGCTCCAATCACATAAGGCGTAGTTCCAGAGGCCGCGATACCAATTACAAAGTCTTTTTCTGAAACTTGATGTTTGACTAAATCTTTCCAGCCTAAAATCTGATCATCTTCTGCAAACTCCACGGCTTTTCTTATAGCCGTATCTCCTCCAGCTATTAAACCGATAACTAATTCATGTGGAACACCAAATGTAGGAGGACACTCTGAAGCATCTACAATACCTAATCGTCCACTAGTCCCAGCTCCAATATAAAAAAGACGTCCTCCAGCCTTAAGACAAGCAACGGCATGTTCTATAACTATTTGAATTTGTGGTATCGCTTTTTGAACAGCTAAGGCGACTTTTTGATCCTCTTTGTTGATATTAGTTAACAATACGGAAGTGGACATATGTTCCAAGTCCTGATAATGAGAATCTTCTTCTGTAGTTTTATTAAAAGACAAGATGATATTTTTACTTGTCAAAAGTAAGAATTAAAGGATATCTTAAAGCTTAGCTTTTGTAGGTTTTACATAATTCTTTAACATAGTGCCACCTGTATATAAACTTTCGCGAAAGCTTAATAACAAATAAAGAATAATAACTATCTGATATATATGATATTAAATAGGTGTTTTTTAATTTTTAGTGCATTATATTGCCAGATTATCTAACGAATGTTAACTTTGTGTTACGAGGTATATGCTGTAGTTGTTTATGAGTAATCTATCAGAAGTTGTCTTTTCACTTGAAAAAAAAATTCAGGCTTTGTTGACCCAATACGAAGAGACCAAACAATCCAAACATTACTTAGTTGAAGAAATGGAAGCGTTAAAATCTGAAAATGAATTATTGAAAGAAGCATTGATCGCAAATGAACAAAAGATCAATACACTCAAAACAGCTAATGCATTACTGGGCAGTAATGATTTTAAGAGGGAAACCAAGCTCAAAATAAACACATTAATTCGGGAAATAGATGCGTGTGTCGTATCGCTTTCTGAATGAACATCAAATGTCTGAAAAACTTAAAATTAAGTTATCCATAGCAGATCGCGTGTATCCGCTTACTATAGCTCCTCAACAGGAGGAAGGACTGAGAAAAGCCGCAAAAAAAATTGAGGCTATGATTAAACAATTTGAGCAAAGTTATGCCGTTAGAGATAAACAAGATGTACTTGCTATGTGCGCATTACAGTTTGCGTCTCAGGTTACCCAAAAAACTATAAATGATGCTACGCATAGTGAAGAAGCGATTATAAAATTAAAAACGCTTCACGATTTGATCGACACATCGCTAGCATAACGTTCTGTACATACGATTTTTTACTGCCTGCATTAGTTATTTTTTTGATAAACTCAACAGTTATTCTTTATGAAGGGTGAGTTTGAGTTGTAAAAGCACGCCGTCTTTGTCACGGATCCTTGATCAGCTCGTTAGCCCTAATCCTGTCTTTAGGAGTTTATACAGAATACCAGCTAATGCAGGTTTTTTTATGCCTATAATTATAGGTATATGATGATTTTAATCATCAGGTTAACCATCTTGTCATAAGTAATTATGACAATAACCAAAATATTAACACCTATGGATCAACATACTATTCTACTATTCATTGTAGGCGTAATAGCATTAATAATAGGCTTTTTAGCAGCCAAATTATTAGAACGTAATAACGCTTCACAAATCACCAAACAGGCTCAAAAGAATGCACAGAGTATCATTAAAGAAAGCAAGACTGAGGCAGAGGCTATCAAGAAAGATAAAATGCTTCAAGCCAAAGAGAAATTTATTGAACTAAAAGCTGAGCATGAAAAAGTAATTCTTTCTCGAGAAAAGAAAATGTCTGATGCAGAAAAACGCACGCGGGATAAAGAATCTCAAGTAAGTAATGAGCTTTCGCGAAATAGAAAACAGAACAATGCATTAGAAGAAAAAATTAAGGATTACGACAATCGCCTTGATTATATCGAAAAGAAAAAGTCTGAAGTTGATAAGATGCATAAAAACCAGATACAACAATTAGAAGTAATATCTGGACTTGCTGCAGATGATGCTAAAGAACAACTTGTTGAATCTTTAAAAGATCAGGCCAAAACTGATGCTATGGCTCATATTCAACAGGTTATGGAAGAGGCTAAACTTACTGCGGAGCAGGAAGCTAAGAAAATAATCATTAGCACTATTCAACGCATAGGAACAGAAGAAGCCATTGAGAATTGTGTATCGGTCTTTAACCTGGAGAGTGATGATGTCAAAGGACGCATTATTGGTCGTGAAGGACGTAATATTAGAGCTATTGAAGCGGCTACTGGCGTTGAAATTATTGTGGATGATACACCTGAAGCTATTATTCTTTCCTGCTTTGATAGTGTAAGACGAGAGGTTGCTCGATTATCGTTGCATAGACTGGTAACTGATGGTCGTATTCATCCTGCTCGAATTGAAGAGATTGTAAAGAAGACCACCAAGCAAATTGAGCAAGAAATCGTAGAAGTAGGAAAACGTACCGTTATTGATCTCGGAATACATGGACTTCATCCGGAATTAATTAAGGCCGTAGGGCGAATGAAATATCGTTCCTCCTATGGACAAAATCTTTTACAGCATAGTAGGGAAGTGGCTAAGCTTTGTTCTGTTATGGCTGCAGAATTGGGGATAAACCCTAAAATGGCACGTCGTGCGGGATTGTTACATGATATCGGTAAAGTACCAGAAACAGAAACAGAGACTCCTCATGCTATATTAGGTATGGAATGGGCACAGAAGTATGGAGAGAAGAAGGATGTATGCAATGCTATAGGAGCTCACCATGATGAAATAGAGATGAAGTCATTACTGGCACCTATTGTTCAGGTATGTGATGCTATCAGTGGAGCTCGCCCTGGAGCTCGTAGACAAGTATTGGATTCTTATATTCAACGATTAAAAGATCTGGAAGATATCGCTTTTGGTTTTGGAGGTGTAAAAAAAGCCTATGCTATTCAAGCGGGTCGTGAACTTCGTGTGATTGTAGAAAGTGAAAAAGTAAACGATGATAAGGCAGCTTCTCTATCTTTTGAAATTTCTCAAAAGATTCAAACGGATATGACGTATCCTGGCCAGGTTAAAGTAACTGTGATTCGAGAGACGAGAGCTGTAAATATTGCCAAATAACTTTTTGATTCATATAAAATCAAACTACGGTAATTTTTATACTACTTGACGGGGGCAGATAAACCAATAGAATTGTTGTGCTTTTATTTGCT
>CAZPTJ010000235.1:0-5330 GCA_964589085.1 uncultured Flavobacteriaceae bacterium
TTCAGCTTTTTATTCAAAATAGGAGTGTTATTTTATATTGATTTAGCTATATAATCTGGGTTAAACAAATAAAGAATGGTTCGTTTGTAGTTGGTAGGTTTTTTCTCCTCTTCAGCTTTATAAGGATTATTAAGTACAGTAATTTTAGGGTCCGAATCGAAGCATTTCGAATGTTTTAATCTGGTAAGACTATTTCCAGATTTACAAGCAAGAATTATGCTACTTGTTAATATAAGTAACATTACTATTTTTAGGTTAAGTATTCTTTTGAATAGTATACGGTTCATAATTTTACGATTAATCAAATAATAACTGGCTGTGATTTACTACCCATTGAGGTAGGGATTCCTTTTAAGAGTTATACCCTTTCTAATTAAATAAGCGTGATAAGCACTGGGGACGTCGTGTGTCCACTTTGGTAAAATAAGCGTGATTAATAATCGATCTACATGCGCAATGAATCCTATAACTATAGCGATATAAAAAGGAATGCCTGCGTGATGAAATCCAATCATAGAAGTAAATGCAGCGAGTAGCGTTAGTCCCCATAATTTTGAAAGAAACGCATGGGAAGCAGATTCTTTCTTAAACTTTAAAATACTTATGATGTAGCAGAGTATTTCCAAACCTAAAATCAAACGTACTTGTAGTAGATGTTCAGTAATAAGTTCTGGATATAATATCCAGGTAGCAAATCCGATAGAGAGCCAAAACAGCATATCCGTTTGACTATCCATACGCCTTAATTTGGCAGAAGAAATATTTTGTTTTCTAGCTATAATACCATCCAAAATATCAGAGATCAATCCCAGGAACATTAGGACTAGGATTACGGATGTTGCCGTTTCACCCTTAAAGTAGGCTAAACATAATATTACAGGAGCTAGTAGTAATCTGAAAAGGATTAAAAATTGTGGTGTATTTATCATGATACATTGATTTTAAAAATTATGGATTAACGAGTGTATTGAGTAGTTGATTTGAGGAGGTAATTATTTAAAATTCCAATTAATAATAGGTAGATTTCGTTTTTGATTTTTATTCCAAAGCCCTAATTGTATTCCTTTAAAATTTGTTGCTTTATTAAAAAGACCTATTTGAACTCCCCTTCCTTTTTCCAAAATATAATTCTCCCCTCCCAATTGTATCCCAGAAAAATAGTTTGCAGAATTCCCATAAACACCACCTATAACTACTCCTCTAGCTTTGTATATTCTATTCCCTCCGGGACTTATAGCCAAACCATTTAATCGTTCAATATTATTAGCAATTCCAGCTATAGCCATCCCATTATTTTTTCTGCTGTAATGAATAAATCCTGTAATAGAAATTCCATGCGCATCAATAGACTCAAAAGTTCCAGTAGATAGATTAATACCAAAAATTTGTTGAGACACCTTCCCTTTCAAGGTTGATTCAAAAGCTTTATCATTATTTGAAACAGGAGATCTAGGAGCCAAAAAATAAAAGGGAGAAAGAGGAAAGACCTCTAATCGTATTCCAAAAGTTCGTGTTAAACCAATATTTTCTTTGAATAAATCTCTTGGATAGGCTCCCAATGATAATCCAATAATATCCGTATGATCATCGTGGGTTATCCAAACGGGGGCTCTAAGTTTTCTATGTTCAACTTGAGCCTGGATTAATGATATCTGACATATTAGAATAATAAAAAGGAATCGTTTCATAGTTTATGATTTAAAGTTGATCCAAAACTATTGCACTATTCACATAAAAAATGATTCAAAATGCAAGATTTATATTTATTATTTGTGATAATCACAAATAATAAATATCTTTAACTATGGAACAGACTCAACTTTTAAAAGAAATAAGAAACGTACTTCCTGCCAACACCTCGCTTATTGAAGCAGTTGCAGGAACCTTAGATATTAGTTATGATGCGGCACATCGCAGAACCAGCCTAAAGAGTAAACTTTCCCTATCAGAAAGCATTGCTCTGGCAAAACGTTTTAATCTTTCTCTTGATCGTCTTTTTTCAGTTACAAAGAGTAACTGGGTTGCTGTGGAGAAAACAAAGGCCATTCATAATGAGATAGAATTGTGTGCATATTTCGAAAAATCTTACGAAAACCTTGCTCCTTTTATGGAAAAAAAAGACTGCAGATTAATCTATTCTGCAAAAGACATTCCTATTTTTTATGACCTTAAAAGTGAGACCATGATGCGATTTAAGATCTATGTCTGGTTAAAACTACTTGATCCTAATTTTCATTCTATAAGTTATACAGACTACGCACCTCGCATAGACACCTTACATATTGCAAAACGGCTTGGCAATTTATATGAAGATCTTCCTATTACTGAAATATGGGATCTAACAACGATAAATGGAACCTTAAAACAAATTCATTTTTATTTTAAAGCAGGTCATCTTACCGAAAAAGAAGCGCTTACATTAACCGCTGTGCTCAAAGAGACTATACATCATATCACACAACGTATTATATCAGACCCTACATATACCTTATATTATAATGAACTTCTACTGATGAACAATAATATATATGCCGCCATAGGTAATCAACAATCATTATACATTCCATTTACATTACTTTCCTACTATCGCACATCAGATCGGGATACCTGTTCCCATGCTAAAGCATATCTCGACAAACAACTACAACATTCCAAATTATTAAATACCGCGGGCGAAAAAGAAAGAAATACTTTTTTTAATAAAATCCTCAAAAAAATTCAAGCATTGGAATATCTTATTAATGCTTCAGAAGCATTAGATTTTGAATAAGATTATTGAGGCATACGCTTTCGCGAAAGCGTAAAAAGACTCTTACATCCTGAACTTTACTAAATTTTCTGAACTCAATTAACATTTTTTTAGATTTTCCTTAAAAAAACAAGCAACCTTTTATAAATTCAAAGTCTTAATACAGTAAGGCTAGTTTATTGGATCTGAAATTACTCATCAAAAAGTGCAAAAAGCAAGATAGGGCCGCGCAGCATTTCCTATATATCCTATTTAAAGATAGGTTGTTTGCGCTTGCGCTAAAGTATTGTAAGAATTATGATGAAGCTCAGGATGTTCTTCAGGACGCTTTTATAGCCATATTTAAAAATATCAAAAATTATAGAGGTAATGGATCTTTCGAAGGATGGATCAAACGTATCGTTATTAATAGAGCTATTGATCGTTATAAGAATGCTCCTTATATAACAGCGATTGATG
Organism: uncultured Flavobacteriaceae bacterium; assembly: GCA_964589085.1. GTDB lineage: Bacteria > Bacteroidota > Bacteroidia > Flavobacteriales > Flavobacteriaceae > Dokdonia. The sequence goes on from CAZPTJ010000235.1 coordinate 3,209, forward strand.
AAAAAACTGTAGGAGAAGATACGAGTATAGTTTCTGTAGAATTACCTGTGAGTTTAAAGGAAATGTTAAATTTCATTCAGGAGCTTCCCGATCGTTATCGATTGGTATTTAACCTATATGAACTGGACAATTATTCTCATGCTGAAATAAGCAAAAAACTGGAGATCAGTGAAGGGACCTCCAAATCCAACTTACACCGTGCAAAAATTTTATTGAAGAAAAAACTTGAAGCTTATATAGCTTTAAAAAAAAATAGTATTGTAAATGGATACTAAAAAAGACATAGGAAGACTGTTCAAAGAGCGGTTTAAGGACTTTGAACAAGCCCCGAATGGCGGGACTTGGGATAAGATTGCATCGGGTCTCGATGAAGAAAGAGATCGTCCCATAGCTATTTTCTGGTTGCGATGGGGAGGAGTACTCCTGATTGCTTTAATTCTAGGCGGATTGCTCTGGACATCATTTGATTCTAAATCAATAGGAGATCCTGAAGAAGTTCTAACAAATCCAGTGATAGTCCAACAAAACGATGCTTTAGAAACTTTTGAAAAATCAAATACTAATCCAACACAGCTTCATACTCCAGACGCAACCAAAAACAATCAACAGTCACCTTTAAGCGATAAGACACCTACAAGTGAAATAAAAAACACCCCTGATTCCAAAACAGACATATACAACAAACAAGAGGAAAGTATTCAAAACCAGGTTGTATCATCTCCTTCTACCGAAGATGAAAATAAAAATGGAATCACTAATAGTGATAATATTCAAAATAATACTGCAACTCCACAACGCAATGGAAATCAATCAATAGCAAAAACATCAGCTATTAATAATTCTGATGAGACCGTGTATAATTCTAATAATAGACTTACAGGTTTATTTTCAATCGATCAGGAAGATCAAGATTATTATTCACAACAACGGGTTACAGAAGAACAATTACGTTCCTTATATAAAGCCAAAGTACAACAGGAATTGGATGAGGCTATCCTTGAACAACGTACGGCTGCTACTGAAGCATACACTAATTGGCAAGAAGAGCAAGAAAAAACTAATACCACAAATAATTCCGAAAGTAGCACCCTAAATGAAATAACGGAGATTTCAGATACAGTAGATGTATCAAGCACCGAAGCCACAACACCACCAGAAGAAAAAGAAAATAAAGCCCCCCGATTACCTAAAACCGAAGAAGAACGGAAACTGGATCGTGAAGCCTCCATCAACTATAAATGGGGAGTCTCTCCCTATATAAATTCCCTGCGATATGGATCCTTAAGTAGAGGGTCTTCTATAGATAACCGTTTAGAACGAAACCCTCAGGAAGGTATAAGTACTATAGGGTATGGTTTAAAATTTGAATTTTCTGTATCCGAAAAATCTAGTATTCGAGCAGGGGTTGGCATAAGTCCTTTGAGCTATCAAACCGACAATTTTCAAGTTAGCATAGTTAATAATGCAGTTAATATTTTTCAGCTTGCTGGTATTTCGCCCGAAACAGCATCTCAAGGAGCCGTTGCTACATCTCCAGAAGCTTTAGCTTTTTTTACTGAAAATACTGTGGTATCTATTGTTCAGGATATTTCCTATATAGAATTTCCTGTAGACTATCAGTATCGTTTTTTAAACAAACGTATAGGCCTAAGTATTAATCCTGGTTTAAGCCTCTTTCTTCTTACAGAAAATACAATTTCGGCTATTGCAAATGATGGGCGATCGCTAGATGTAGGTCGAGAAACCAGTTTAAGAGATTTGAGTTTTGGATTAAATGTTGGATTGGGGACTTATTATAATCTATCTCCTGCCTGGCGCTTCAATGTAGAACCTATCTTTAGTTACCAACTCAATCCATACACTACGGATATTGGAAATTTCCGACCATTTTATTTAGGATTACAATTTGGAACGACTTATAAGTTTTAGCTAAAAAGCCCTAATAATTAGGAGTTAAAGAGACAGTTTTTGAATTACTGGGAAATAATTGTAAACTTTTTGTAACATTTTGCGACCTTTATACGTATAACAGGTACAACACACTCAAACATAATTGTTTTTTTAATACATGAGACAACTCAAAATTACCAAGCAGGTAACGAATCGTGAGACTGCTTCCCTT
>CAZPTJ010000236.1:0-5272 GCA_964589085.1 uncultured Flavobacteriaceae bacterium
TACGTAATATCAGTTGGGAACTTCATGATAATATAGGGCAACTCTTGACGCTGGCTAAAATTCAAACACAAAACGCAGCTGGAGATGAACAACAAACAAAAGAGGCGGCAGAGACTATAGGAAAAGGATTAGAAGAAATAAGAGCCTTATCCCGGCTTATTAATCCGGAGGCTCTTAAGAATCTATCGCTTATTGAGGCGCTACATCTGGAAATAGAACGCTATAATCGCATGGGTTATATACACGCAGATCTGGAGGAAAGTGGCAACTTCTTTGAACTGAATAAAAAAGCAGAAATTGTTATCTTTAGGATACTTCAGGAGTTCTTTACCAATACGATAAAGCATTCCAAAGCAGCTAACTTAATGGTAAAAATACATTATGGTGAGGATCTCCTTAATGTAGAAGCCAGTGATGATGGTGTAGGGTTTGATTATGCTGCTGCTAAAGCAAAGAATGGAATAGGACTTTCCAATATAGAAACCAGAGCTGCGCTCATAAAATCGACTATAGAAATCACCTCCAAAAAGGGAGAAGGCACACAATTGTCTTTATCCTATAAAAACAACTAACCCTATGAAAAGTATTGTAATTGTAGACGACCATACCCTGCTGTCACAAGCCATAAGTGGCTTGGTCAATTCTTTTGAAGATTTTGAGGTATTGTATACCTGTAAAAATGGTCAGGAGCTTATTGACAAACTGGTATTCAAAGAGAATATCCCGGATATTATTTTAATGGATGTGCAAATGCCTATTATGGATGGTATAGAGGCCACTGCCCATTTAAAAGAGCACTTTCCTGACATAAAGGTTATTGCCCTTTCGGTAGAAGCTGAAGAGCGTACTATTCTCCGGATGTTACGTGCTGGAGCAAAAGGATACTTACTGAAAGACACTGAAAAGTCTGTACTGGAAAATGCTCTTAAAGAATTGGATGAACAAGGATTTTACCATACAAACACCGTCGCACAACTACTCGTTAAAAGTTTGGAAGAAGATCATAGTCTGGCTTTGAAAGAACGAGAAGTAGAGTTTATAAAACATGCGTGTACAGAAATGACATATAATGAAATTGCTGATAAAATGTTTCTAAGCCCTAAAACCATACAAGGATATCGAGATAGTGTATTCTCTAAACTCAACCTTAAAAACAGAACAGGGCTCGTTATTTATGCAATTAAAAATGGTTTTTTTAAGCCATAGTTTAAAATTAAAAAAATAAGGCACAGTATGTGTACTACTCCTTTCTGGAATACTATACTATTGCTTATTTTTGCCTATGCTTAAACAACAACTCAACTTCAAGCTTTCACAAAAACTATCTCCTCAGCAAATCCAGCTGATGAAGCTTATACAGTTACCCACACAAGCGTTTGAGCAAAAAGTAAAACAGGAACTTGAGGAAAACCCAGCCTTAGACAGCGGGAAAGAAGAAGTTCCTGACGAGTTTGACGATTTCAGCAGTCAGGATGATGATTATGAGACTATCGAAACGGAGATCAATGTAGATGATTATCTCAGTGATGATGAAATTCCGGACTACCGACTAAGTGCCAATAATTACAGTAGTGATGACGAAGAACGTCAGGTTCCTTATGCATCAGGCACTTCTTTTAACCAACATTTAAAAAGTCAACTCAACACCTTTCGTTTAGCTAATGAAGAACGGGAAATAGCCGAATTTATCATCGGGAGTATCGATGAGAGTGGATATCTACGTAGGTCTCTGGAAGATCTTATGGATGATCTTGCATTTACACAAAACGTCTATACTACCGAAGAAAAAATAGAAAAAGTCCTTCGCATTGTGCAGGAACTCGATCCGGCGGGTGTGGCAGCTCGTAATCTGGAAGAGTGTTTATTATTACAGTTGTCGCGAAAAAAAACGACTCCCAGTATTGGTCTGGCTATAAATATACTGGACAAAACCTTCGATCATTTCAGTAAGAAGCACTACAAAAAACTGATGTCAAAATTTGATGTCGATGAAGGGACTTTAAAAGAAGCTATACAGGAAATCGAAGGTCTCAATCCCAAACCCGGAGGTTCTTATGCCGGAAATACTAAGATTGTAGAGCACGTTGTTCCTGACTTTACCATTAAAATCGTAGATGGAGAACTAGAACTTACACTCAATGGCCGTAATGCTCCGGAATTGCATATTTCCAGAGAGTATAGTAATATGCTAAAGGGTTATAAAGAAACTAATCAAAAAAATAAAGCGCAAAAAGATGCGGTTATATTTATAAAGCAAAAACTTGATGCTGCAAAATGGTTTATTGATGCTATCAGACAACGTCAGCAAACACTTTTTGTAACCATGAGCTCTATAATGTACTATCAAAAAGAGTACTTCCTCACAGGTGATGAACGCCTTCTTCGTCCCATGATACTAAAAGATATTGCTTCAGAAATAGATATGGATGTTTCAACAGTATCTCGGGTTGCAAACAGCAAATATGTGGACACTCCTTATGGAACAAAACTCATTAAAGAATTCTTTAGTGAGAGTATGACTAATGATCAGGGTGAAGAAGTATCAACTCGAGAGATCAAAAAGATTCTAGAAACGGTCATTGAAGAAGAAAATAAGCGCAAGCCATTGACAGATGACAAACTTGCCGGTATATTAAAGGAAAAGGGCTATCCTATTGCCAGGCGTACAGTTGCCAAATATCGAGAGCAACTAGACATTCCTGTAGCACGCTTACGCAAACAAATTTAATGAGGCGTTTTATTCAAAGTTTTTCATATATCTTTCATCCACTTTGGATGCCTCTTATAGGAGTATCTACGTATTTTCTAATTACTCCAAGATATATTAATCCCTCTTTTTTGTACGCCAAGCTTTTTGCGGTTATCATAATGACCATTATAATTCCCATTTTGAGTTATTTTATGTTTAAAAACCTGAGGTTGGTAGAAAGTATTCACCTCAAAACAGTTAAAGAGCGACATTTCCCACTTTTGTTTCAAATTGCTTTTACACTATTACTCATACATATTGTTTTTGAGGGATATGAATTCCCTGAGATTCATTTCTTTTTTGTAGGTATTCTGGGATCATCAGTGGCTGTTTTGATTCTTCTGTATGCAAAATTTAAAACCAGTTTACATATGATAGGGGTTTCAGGTGTTCTATTATTTATTATAGGTCTTAGCATACATTTCAATAAAAATCTATTACCACTTATTGGTTTTTTTAGTATTGCTTGTGGTGCTGTGGCGACCTCAAGATTAGATGCCAAGGCGCATACTTATCCAGAGCTAGTCGTAGGCTTTTTTGTAGGTGCGATACCCCAGTTATTGGTTTTTCAATACTGGTTATAAAAAATAAAACTGTATCCCCAATCGCAATATCTGTACATCTACATTTTCGTTATTTACCTGAGCATTGTCATTAAAAAGCGTATTTAATCCATAATATGCTTGAAAATCAAAGGCATCATAACCAAAAGATAATGTTAATCCATATTGAAATCTGTTAAGTTCAGGAATATCGGTTTGGCGTACGCTATTTCCCGATTGTTCAAAAATTGATCTAAAAAAATAAATGTAGCCCAATCTCACACCACCATATATGCGCCAGAACTTATGAGAACCATCTAGTTTGGAAGAACGCCATCTGTATTCTAGAGGAGCCTCAATACTATAAAACGAAAATCGATTCCTGCCGACATCCAGATCATCATCAATTATTGAGTAGATTGTAGATTCTCCATCTATTTCTTCACCAATAAATAAATTCTGATTAAAAATATCTACTGCCAATCCAACACCAATTCCAATAGCCTTATTTCTACGCTTATTAATAGGCATATCGCGCACAAACCCAAATTGCACACCTACACTAAGTCCATTTTGAGAAAGATCCGAAGGTCCAGCGGTAAGTAGATTAAATGTAGTTCCTAAATAAAATTGATCTTCTCTATATAAAGAATCAACCACTTCTACATCTGTTTCCTCCTGACTAAAACTATTCAAAGTCATTAGTATAAAAAAAGATAAAAACAATGTCTTCGTTAGGCTATTCATACAACACAAATATAGTACAAAGGGTATCGTTATATCCATGAAAAAACGCCTTGATAGTACTTCAAGGCGTTTTTATATTACTAATTAAAAAAATCTTTATTGTGTTACCGCTTCACTGTTTGCAGTAATATATATGATTTTAGGCAAATTTGCTTTACGCAATATTTGCTTCACATCATTAACTACTCCCGAATTTGCATCTTCATCTACCTTAAGCGCTACGGTTACAAAATCCTGCAATTCCGCTCTTAACTTACCCACTTCTTCAAAAATAGCAGATCGAACTTGATCCAGAGTGACAAACTTATCGCCTATTTGAACAACTGCTTCGGTACCATATCTACGGCTATTCTCCGCATTAGGCTTACCGATATACATAAAAACAGTCCTTGTTTTATCTAGTTTTTCAATTTGATCTGCGGGAGGAAGTCTGTTTTCTACTAACAAATTATTCTTACGAAGTACAGTCGCCACCATAAAAAAGAACAGTAACATAAACACAATATCAGGCAATGACGCTGTAGATATCGCTGGAAGTTCTCCTCCCTTTTTTTTCTTAAATTTTGACATAATAATCTTATGTTTATCTGTTTAATTCTTTTTTGGTTCTGCCTCAGATAATTTAAAAGGAATAAGCTCTTTTATTTCTTTAAGTTTATCCTTGGCCTTATCAACATTACCTTGGTATCTTCCTTCATCAATCTGAGCTTTTATCTCCGTATACTTCCAACCATGAACTCTTTGAGATTCTCTATCTCTTAAGAAATTATAGGCTGCTCCCAATTCATTTTGAACGGCAACATAGGCTTTAAACGATGTTTCTCTATCCGTAGACAATGAGATAATTGCTTTTTCTGGATTATCTGAAGAGGCAGGGTTTCTACTTCCTTGACAAAAACTACAATATCCTTCCTGTCCTGATGGTATACCACCATTATCCAGAAAATCTATCGCCGCTTGTCGTAGATCTCCAATATCCATACGCTCATCCTCTACCAATAGCTCATCATTTCTGTTTACAATAACAATAAACAAGTTCTTTTCTTTAATGATAGGCGGTGTAATATCCTCTGGTTGATCCGGCGGCAATTGACGTATAAGTCCCTTATCTTTTGGAATAGTTGTAGTTACCAAGAAAAAGATCAGCAGTAAGAAGGCTATATCAGCCATTGATCCGGCATTAACTTCGGGTACACTTCTCTTCGCCATAATTAAATTATTTTATAAGTTTCTT
>CAZPTJ010000237.1:0-4070 GCA_964589085.1 uncultured Flavobacteriaceae bacterium
GCTTCTTTTAAAGTCGTCGTGTTGAAATCGTTTTGGATAAGTTCTGTGACCACTTTTTTGTCCATTATCAAATTGACTAAGGAAATATAATCCAATTTGATAATGCGCTTTGCAATTTCATAGGAAATACGTCCTCCTTTATAACATACTACCTGTGGCACTTTGAATAATGCTGTTTCCAGAGTTGCCGTACCCGAAGTTACCAATGCGGCATTGGCCAAGCTTAAAATATCATAGGTTCTATTCATGATAAGCTTTACCTGATCAGTATGAATAAAACTATGGTAAAATTTGAGATCCTGACTTGGAGCTCCTGCAATAACAAACTGATAATTAGGATAGTCAGTAATGATGCTCAACATAACACCCAACATATTGGTTATTTCCTGTTTCCTGCTTCCGGGAAGTAACGCAATTATTGGGCGTTCATCTAAACCAAATGTTTTACAGAAATCTATAGGATTAATTTGCACTCTGTCTGCAATAGCATCCAGTAGTGGATGCCCGACAAAATGCACCGGATAGTCATAGGTTGTGTAAAACCCTTTAACAAAAGGGAGAATAACATACATATGATCAATAGTGGCCTTAATCGTTTTTACGCGACTGGCACGGGAAGCCCAGACTTGAGGACTGATATAATAATGAGTGTTAAAACCCAGAGGTTTTGCCCATTTTGCAATACGTAAGTTAAAACCTGAATTGTCAATGAAGATTAATGCATCCGGTTGATACGCCTCAATGTCTTTTTTACAGTCGCGTATAAACCCGAATATTTTAAATAGATTAAATAAAATAACCGTGAAGCCCATAAAGGCTCGTTCCTTATAATGAACAACTAGTTGTCCTCCGACTTCTTGCATAAGATCACCACCCCAAAAACGAAATTCTGCTTTTGGATCTTCTTTCAGTAAAGCTTTCATAAGATTGGCTCCGTGTAAATCACCGCTGGCCTCTCCTGCAAGAATATAATATTTCACTTTAAAACAATTTTTGAACTACAGTTGCAACTCCTGTCAGTATTGTAATGAGTAAAACTCCTTTTGCGCGTTGATCCTGATTCTTTTTAATAAATAGAAAAAAGGCGGCTAGATTGAGAATAGCACCTATAGCAACAATTTTGCCGATATATCCATTTTCGATGGCATGAACTATTGTTTGTTCAAAATTACGATCTGGAGCAAGCAACCACACATAACAATATATTCCTATTGCGTTTGCAATTAAACCAGTAATGATGCCTATAATAATATCTTTTTTCATATTTGATAATAATGCTTTCGCTTAAAGCGAAATTAAAACTCCCACGTATTTAAGTTCTGTATAAAATGATGCGCCGTGAGATCAAACTGTACCGGAACCACCGAAATATAGCCCTGACTTAATGCCCATTCATCAGTATCTTCTCCTTTATCCTGATTAATAAACTCACCTGTTAGCCAATAATAATCCCGACCATAAGGATTTGTACGTTTATCAAAATCTTCTTTCCATAAAGCTTTGGCTTGTCGGCATATTTTGATGCCTTTTATGGCAGAAGCTTCAAGATTGGGAAAATTTACGTTAAGTACGACCCCATTAGGAAGGCCATTGTTAAGAACTTCAAGCGTTATTTTTTTGACATATGATCTACAGTGTTCAAAATTGGCGTGAGGACTATAATCAAGAAGTGAAAAGCCTATTGCCGGTATGCCTTCAATGCCTGCCTCTACTGCAGCACTCATGGTACCACTATAAATCACATTAATGGATGAATTACTTCCGTGATTAATACCACTGACACAGAGATCTGGTTTTCGTTTTAAGATCTGTTGTGTGGCCATCTTAACGCAATCTGCAGGTGTACCCGAACAACTGTATTCTTTATGTGTTATGTGAGCTGGCAAAGGAATTTCATCGCAATATAAAGTGTCGTTAATTGTGATCGCATGCCCCATAGCACTCTGAGGACGATCTGGAGCAACCACCACTACATCACCTATGGTACACATAAGTTCTATAAGTGTACGGATACCCGAAGCCGTGATGCCATCATCATTAGTTACTAAAATAAGTGGTTTAGCCTCCATTATTTTTGGGTTCTAATAGCGAAAATACGTAAATTACACGGCTTGGAAGTGCCATTGAGTTTAACAAAATATTACAAACGTATGATAAAGTATGGCACAATTTTTAATGTACATTGCCAGTTAAATGATGCAAATAAGTGACTTTATGAGAAGGAATTTTAAATATATGGCTTTGGCACTGGTGTTTTCAGTAGCCAGCTGTAGCTTTACTACCAAAGATTTTGATGATCCAGATAAGGATAAATTATTAATAGATTTAATCTCCTACGTAATTGAACGTGGGCATTATGATGCAAAAGATCTAAATGACGAATTTTCGCAGGCTGTTTTTGATGATTATATCGAAGCACTGGATCCCTTCAAAAGATATTTCTATAAAAAAGATATTGAAGAATTCGGAAAATATAAGACGGCTATTGACGATATGATCAAGGAAAAGGATCTGACCTTTTTTGATCTGACCTATACCCGACTTAAAGAACGTATTCAGGAAGCACAGGATATCCAGGATGTAGTATTTAAAACCGCTTTTGATTTTTCAAAAGAGGAAACTATAGATACCGATTATGAAAAATTGGAATATGTAAAAAATAAAAAAGCACTTAAAGATAGATGGCGCGTACAATTAAAATTACAAGTACTAAGTGCATACTATGATAAGAAAGATAGTCAGGAAAGCGCTAGTGAAAAAGAAGCTTTTCAGGATACTGATAATATAAAAAATATAACGCTTTCCGATACGGAACTGGAGGAAGAAGCTCGTAAGGAAATTGCAGAAAGCTTAGATGACTTTTTTGAATTTACAAATGAAAGAGAGCGTAAGGATTACTTTGCGACCTTTTTAAATGCCGTTGTAGAAGAGTTTGATCCACATACGTATTACTTTGCTCCTGTAGACAAAGATCGTTTTGATACCCAAATAAGTGGTCAGTTTCAAGGCATAGGCGCTCGATTACAAAAACGTCGAGGAGAGGTACATGTTACCGAAGTTATTTCCGGTGGTCCTGCCTGGCGTCAGGAAGAATTACAAGAAGGAGATATTATTTTAAAAGTAGCTCAGGAAGAAGATGAGGAAGCCACAAGTATTGTGGGTATGCGACTGGATGATGCCATTAAGTTGATTAAGGGCCCTAAAGGAACTATAGTTACGCTAACAGTAAAAAGTAAACTGGACGGGAGTAATAAAGATATTCAGATTACAAGAGATATCGTTGAGTTAGAAGAAACCTACGCACGATCTGTATATGTAGAAAAGGATGAACATCGCTATGGAGTAATTAACCTTCCTAAATTTTATTTCAATCTTGACGATTACGGGGAGCGCAATGCTGCTACCGATGTTAAACAGGAAATAGAACGTCTTAAGATGGAAGGGATTGAAGGATTGGTTATTGATTTGCGTAACAATGGAGGAGGTTCTTTAAAAACTGTGGTTGATATTGCAGGATTATTCATTAAAGATGGTCCTATTGTGCAGGTGAAATCTAATGGTGACAAACCTGAAATATTGAGTGATGCTGATAAAGGTGTGGATTGGGATGGTCCATTAGTAATTTTGGTTAATGAAATATCGGCTTCTGCGAGCGAAATACTTGCCGCAGCAATGCAAGATTATAAGCGTGCTATTATTATAGGAAGTAAACAAACCTATGGTAAGGGTACCGTACAAAATGTTATTGATCTCAATAGATGGCTTCGCAAAAATGATTTTGGAGATTTAGGCGCCTTAAAAATGACAACACAGAAATTTTACCGTGTCAATGGAGGCTCAACGCAACTGGAAGGAGTAAAGAGTGATGTTGTCGTTCCGGATCGTTTTAGTTATATCGATGTGGGAGAAAAGGATCAGGAGAATCCATTACCCTGGGATAAAATACGTGCTGCCGATTATAAAATATGGGATGGTTATATTGATTTTGAGAAAACCATTAATAATAGTAGAGACCGTATGGCTCAGAATTCACAATTACAACTGGTCGATAGTTATGCAAAATGGTTGAA
>CAZPTJ010000237.1:4170-5239 GCA_964589085.1 uncultured Flavobacteriaceae bacterium
GCGCTCCAAAAGTTTAAGAGAAACTTTTGGGGCGTTTTAAGTTTTGTGACGATCTGTTTATGTGGTCTTTCTGCTTTATTTGCTTATGTCATTGCCCCAGACAACAGTCAGAATGCAAATCAAATGCATCTTTCTATTCATTCTAAAACTCCTGGTTTTAGTATTGACATTCTTACGATACCTTCAGAAGAAACAGGATCTCAATCCATAGTACAAACGATATTGTTTGGCAAGCGCAATAATGATACGGAGATTCCTTTGGAAGCTTACAATGTACAGGATAATGTGTTGCATTATACGCCGTATTCGGGGGATGATATAGAAGGACTATCGAAACAAATGCAATTTGACAATACCGCGACTGTTAAAGCTTTCGCGAAAGCAAATATTGCTTCAAAAACCTTTCGTTGGGGTACTGATAAATATGGAAGAGATTTATTAAGTCGAATGCTCGTTGGAGCAAGAATATCTTTTACCATAGGCTTTGTTGCCGTAATCCTGTCATTGTTGATAGGAATACTGATGGGATCACTTGCAGGATATTATGGAGGAAAGATTGATACGGCAATAATGTTTGTGATCAATGTTGCCTGGTCTATTCCCACTTTGTTGTTGGTCATTGCCATTACACTGGCTTTAGGAAAAGGATTTTTTCAGGTGTTTATAGCTGTAGGATTAACCATGTGGGTAGAAGTTGCCCGTGTGGTACGAGGACAGGTTATGGGCGTTAAAAAAATGCAATATGTGACCGCAGCACGTGCTTTGGGGTATACTGATTTTAGAATTATATCCAAACATATACTGCCCAATATTGTGGCACCCTTGATTGTCATTTCTGCAGCAAATTTTGCCAGTGCCATTCTTATTGAAAGTGGTCTTAGCTTTCTGGGCATTGGTGCGCAACCTCCTATGCCTAGCTGGGGAGGAATGATCAAAGATCACTATAGTTATATTATTTACGGAAAACCCTTTCTGGCGATGATACCCGGCCTTGCCATAATGATTCTGGTTATGGCTTTTATGTTGATGGGAAATGCCCTTCGAGATGCTCTTGATGTGAAAAATTAAT
>CAZPTJ010000238.1:0-5206 GCA_964589085.1 uncultured Flavobacteriaceae bacterium
TATGGTACTTTCAAGGTTCATCACAAAGTTCTAATGCATAATCTGGGTTTAATTAAGATTAATAGTATCTTCGCGCCGAATTTGGTTCAGTTGAGTAACGGTATTTTAATGTTATTATATATCGGATTATGACGCTGATTAAAAGGGAATCTGGTGAAAATCCGGAACTGTTCCCGCAACTGTAAGTTTATGCCAAACATTTGTTTGGCACCTTTTATAAGGGTGATACTAACTACAAAACCACTGGTAAGTACTGGGAAGGTAATAGTATCATTAGACAAGTCAGGAGACCTGCCGTATTCAACAAAAAAAATAAGTCAAACTTTCGGGATAAAGGTTTACGTATAAGAAATTATACTTTCTCGATTAATTTTAATTAGAATGATTAAAAAAACAAATGTGGCAATGGCACTTGCTATACTGTCATCGGTATGTGTATTTGCACAACAAGATCAAAATCAATCAAAAGTTGAAGAATTGGATGAGGTTGTTTTAACGGACTCCCGTTTTAATTTAAAACGTGAGAATTCTGGAAAAACGGTAATCAAAATTTCTAAAGAAGAAATTGAAAAAAATCAAGGACGTTCTGTAGCAGAATTAATCAATACTAAATCAGGTATAGAAATTAATGGTAGTCGGAGTAATGCAGGACAGAATTTAGGTGTTTTTATACGAGGAGGTAGAAATCGCCAGGTACTTGTTATTATTGATGGTGTGCAGGTATCTGACCCTTCTCAAATAAGTGGTGAATATGACCTTCGATTGTTATCACTTGGCGATATTGAATCTATTGAAATTATAAAAGGAGCGGCAAGTACACTTTATGGTAGTGGTGCAGCAGCAGCAGTAATTAATATAACTACTAAAAAAGCTTCTAAAGAAGATAATCCTGTCAATATTGTTGTAGCTTCAAGTGCGGGGACAAATCAGGCACAAACGGATAAGGAGTATCGACTTGCTGATTTTAACAATACAATAAATGTTAATGGCAGGCTGGGAAAATTTAATTACAAAGCGGCCTATAGTCAACAATTTACAGATGGCATTTCTGCAGCGCTTGGCAGTGATAATACACAAGATGCTTTTTCAAGAAATAGTCTGGATGTCAATATAGGATATGATTTTTCTGATACGTTTTCTTTAAACGTTTTTGGGAATACCACCGATATCAATTCGGACTTTGATAATGGCGCTTTTGCTGATGCGTCCAATAATCAATTTCATAGCGATCAATATCGAGCGGGACTTTCATCTAAGTTTTCTTATGCCAATGGAAGTGTAAACCTTAATGCATCATATAGTGAGTTTGAAAGAGAGTTTGTGTCAGCGTTTCCTTTTGCGGCAGAAGGTTCTAATATTATAATAGACGTATATAATAAATACACTTTTAATAAAACATTTTATACGATTGTTGGACTTAATATTATTGATAATCAGGTTGAATTTGATGAAGAAGTTGATTTCAATATTGTGGATCCCTATATCAATGCGGTCTATGTTTCATCATTTGGCCTTAATGTCAACGCAGGAGCCCGGTTAAATAATCATAGTGAATATGGATCTAATTTCACATATAATATTAACCCTTCATATACGCACAAGTTTGGTGAAAATGACGGATATATTAAAGCATTTGGATCATATAGTACTTCATTTATTACACCTTCACTTACCCAATTGTTTGGAAACTTTGGTCCTAACCCAGATCTGGATCCCGAAGAAAACCTTACTATAGAGGGAGGACTTGAGGTTAAACTGAGAAATAATTTCAGAGCGAGTGCACTCTATTTTGACAGAGAGGAAGACAATGTAATTCTATTTGATTTTGATGCGGGGTATTTCAATTCTAATCAGGAAGTAAATACTTCGGGTATTGAATTTGAAGTAGCATATAACCCCATCAAGAATCTGACACTTAACGCTAATTATACCTATATTGATAATGAGGAGGATGCAGGTATTCTTATTCCAGAAAATAAAATTAATGTTTCTGCAGGTTACAGTTTTTCATCCAGAGCTTTTGCTTCTATCGCTTATGCTTACACCGATGATCGTTTAGCAAACGATTTCAGAGACTTTCCAGCTTCTATAGTTACTTTAGAAAGTTTTAGTTTAATTAATCTCTATGGTAGTTATACATTGAAAAACGACAAAGTAAAACTCTTTGCAAGTGTGGACAATTTATTTAATGAAGATTATCAGGATGTTTTTGGTTTTACAACGCGAGGCGTAAATGTAAGAGTAGGGGCAACTTTAAATATTTTATAAATTTAAATGAAGTGTTTAAACTTAATTTAATCAGGAATTAATTTAAAAGAGATCTTTGTTGGGAAATAAAGATCTCTTTTAAAAAACCAGAGATTTCTTCCCACATGTTTTTATCTGCTCTGAGACCTATTGAAATGTCTTAATTATTATTCTAACCGAGCTGTAAAAAGAGGTTAGAAAATAAGTGATAATTATTCGACTGAGTAATAAACCTGAAATAATACTACTTTTGAAACTATTAATAATATACGGATGAGATACCTTGTATGTTTAAGTGTATTGCTATTTTTTTGCCAGTGCGATAAGGGAATTGACAGAAACCTACCTATTGATGTTCAGAAAGAAAATGTAACCTACGCCAAAGGATTTTCTATTCAGAAAGAAAAGGATTATACGCTTATGGAAATAACAAAAGCATTTTCAAAAAGCGAAAAAACATATCGATATGTACTGACAACAGAAGATAAGACCAGACCCGATTTACCCAATGTAGATGCCTTTATTAAAGTTCCAATATCAAGTATTGTAGTAACATCTACAACACATATTCCTGCATTAGAATTACTAGGGGTAGAAGAGAGTTTGATAGGGTTTCCTAATACAGATTATATTTCTTCAGAACGTACCCGAAAACGGATTGATCAAAATCTGGTAAAAGAATTAGGACAGAATGAATCTATTAATACGGAAGTTGCTTTGGACCTAAAACCCGATGTTGTTGTAGGTTTTGGTGTAGATGGACAAAACACTGCTTTAAATACATTGGAAACCGCAGGAATTCCAATAATATATAATGGAGATTGGCTGGAACAGACACCTTTAGGGAAAGCAGAATGGATCAAGTTTTTTGGAGTATTATACCAGAAACAAGCAACCGCAGATTCTATTTTTGATGCGATTGAAAAAACTTATCTGGATACTAAAAAACTTACTGACGGAGTCACAGAAAAACCTACTGTTTTAAGTGGAGCAATGTATAAAGATATATGGTATTTGCCATACGGAAATAGTTGGGCCGGACAATTAATTGCAGATGCCGGAGGAGATTACTTATGGGAGGAAAGCAAAGGGTCAGGTAGTATTGCTCTTAATATAGAAAGCGTGTTGGACAGGGGACAAGAAGCAGATATGTGGATTGCTCCAGGTTCATTTTCAAGATATTCTGATTTACAGAAAGCACAGGAAGTGTATACTCGATTTAATGCGTATCAAACAAAAAACATTTACAACTTTGTCAATCGCAAAGGGACTACTGGTGGATTATTATATTATGAATTGGCTCCAAATCGACCAGATATCGTTTTAAAAGATTTGGTATCTTACTTACATCCAGAACTGCTTCCAGATTATCAACCTTATTTTTTCGAACCGCTTGAAGATTAAGTCTACATATCGGCTTTCATTTTTGATTTTAAGCGCTGCACTGATTGTTGCCTTTATAGTTAATATAAGTTTGGGATCTGTCACCATTCCAATTGCTGAGATATTTAAAGGCTTATTAGGAGGAGAACTACAAAAAGAATCTTGGGAATACATTCTATTAGATTATCGATTACCAAAAGCAATTACTGCGATAATTACGGGAAGTGGATTGGCTGTTGCCGGCTTATTGATGCAAACATTATTTAAGAACCCGCTTGCTGGGCCTTTTGTACTCGGAATAAGCAGTGGGGCGAGTTTAGGTGTGGCATTATTAATACTGGGAGGAAGCCTATTTGGGATTACTCAAGGTCTTTTTTTAGGAAAATGGGAATTAGTACTAGCTGCCTGTTTAGGTAGTTTTTTCGTCTTGCTAGCTGTACTCATTGTATCTCATCGGATAAGAGACACAATGACTCTATTGATTATTGGATTGATGGTAGGAAGTCTTACGGCTGCTTTTGTTAGTGTTCTGGCCTATTTTAGTAGAGCTGAAGAATTACAACGTTATATTTTCTGGTCTTTTGGAAGTCTGGGGGATCAGTCCTGGGCGGCGGTAAAGATTTTGACTGTTTGTTTTGGCATAGGAATTACCATAGCCATTGGAACTATAAAAAGCCTGAATACTTTGTTACTGGGAGATTACTATGCACAAAGCTTAGGTCTTACATTAAAACAGAAGAGAATGCTCATTATTCTGGCCACAAGTATACTCGCTGGAGGAATCACTGCTTTTACCGGACCCATAGCTTTTGTAGGGCTTGCAGTACCTCATCTGGTACGTCAATTTATTCCTTCATCAGATCATAAAGTCCTACTTCCCGCGGTGGTAATAGCTGGAGCTATAATTATGCTTCTGTGTGATCTGGTAGCACAGGTTCCGGGAAGTGAATTAACACTACCTATAAATGCAATTACCGCATTACTTGGAGCGCCTGTTGTGATATGGCTATTGGTACGAAAAAAGAAGCTTATATTTTAGCAGAACATACGATCTATATCCTTTTATTAAAAATAAAAGAGACTACCTTAATGAAGATAGCCTCTTTTACAGTTTCTCAGCTTGTTAATTTATAATCCACATCGGATTATCTTCTCCATTGCGTACCATTATCCCAATAGATGGCTCCGCCACCTTGAGCCAATACTCCTGTACCTGGTTTGTCATCGGTAAAATTTACATCAATAACAGGAGCAGCTAGTCGACCGTTAGGTGTTTCGTATAACGTGTAACCGTTAAAAGGACCACGACCATTGCTGTATTTTACTTCAACTTTGCCATCTTTTTCAACGACTGTTATTTCTGTGTCAGCTAAGTCTATCCAGGTTCCATTAAAAGAATCCATAATTTTAAGTTTTAGTTTAATTTCCTACTCTGTTTATATAGGCTTTTCAGATACCGCCTTTTTGAAATCAAAATTGTAGCTACTTAAATTGATTTTTGATTTGATTACATTACAAATTTCTGATAATGAATCACTTAAAAATAGCGTAGAAATACCTGATTTTATAAAACCAT
>CAZPTJ010000239.1:0-5180 GCA_964589085.1 uncultured Flavobacteriaceae bacterium
AGTAACTCCATATTATATGACATTGAGGAGCTTGCCGACTTTAATAAAAGCGGCTACAGCACGATCCAGATGATCTTGGGTATGTGCCGCACTAAGTTGAACTCGAATACGCGCCTTATCTTTAGGAACTACAGGATAGAAAAAACCAATAACGTAGATTCCTTCATCCAGTAGGGCGTCGGCCATTTGTTGTGATAATTTGGCATCGTAAAGCATCACAGGAACTATAGCAGAGTCTCCATCGACGATATCAAAACCTGCATTTTTCATTTTTTCTTTGAAATAATTGGTATTTTTTTCAAGCGTATCCCTTAAAGTAGTGCTCGTACTTAATAGATCAAATACTTTAATGGACGCACCCACAATTGCAGGGGCAAGAGAATTAGAGAATAAATATGGTCTTGAACGCTGTCTAAGAATTTCGATAATTTCCTTTTTCCCCGTTGTATATCCTCCCATAGCACCACCCAAGGCTTTTCCTAAGGTGCCTGTAATAATATCAATGCGATCCATTACTCCTTTCTCTTCAAGAGTGCCTCTCCCTGTTTTTCCTATGAATCCAGCTGCATGGCACTCATCTATCATGACCATAGCATCATATTGATCAGCAAGATCGCAGATTTGATCAAGAGGAGCGACTACTCCGTCCATAGAGAATACACCATCGGTCACAATAATTTTAAATCTGGCATTTTCCTGATTTGCTTTTTGTAATTGCAATTCAAGATCAGCCATATCACTGTTCTTGTAGCGATAACGTTTAGCTTTACATAAGCGCACACCGTCTATAATGGACGCGTGATTAAGAGAATCTGAGATAATGGCATCATCAGGGCCCAGCAATGGTTCAAAAACGCCTCCATTAGCATCAAAGGCAGCAGCATATAATATGGTGTCCTCTGTACCATAATAGGATGCGATCTTTTGCTCTAACTCTTTATGGATATCCTGAGTACCACAAATAAAACGTACAGAACTCATACCAAAACCGTGAGTATCCATAGTGTCTTTTGCGGCCTGAATTACTTCAGGGTGTGAAGACAATCCCAGATAATTATTTGCACAAAAGTTGATGACCTCCTCACCAGAGGATATTTTAATAACGGCATCTTGAGAGGTCGTGATTATACGTTCTTTTTTAAAAAGCCCAGCGGCTTTAATGCTTTCAATTTCGTTTTGTAGATGTTCTTTAATTTTCCCGTACATCGCTATACTTTTTATTTGCAAAAATAGCTTTTAAACCACTTCAATCATACCATCATTTGTAATATAAACCAAATAATTTTGGACAACCTCAAAATTCATTTGAGTCAATGCCATTGCATATTCGTGAATCTGAGTTTTATGGGACTCCGCGTAGCTTCCTGTTTTATAATCCAGAAGATAGATTTCTTTTTTGGCGGTGATTTCTATCCGATCAGGAATCAATATTTTATTTTTTTGAGATAAAATAGGACGTTCATTATAAATTTGGTGTGTATTATCAAAGAAAGCTGCCAGTTTGGGATGATGAATAATAGAGGTAATACAGTGACTAATCTGATTTTTTAAATGTTTTGCGACCAGACCTTGTTCAATAGCGTCATTTATGATATGAGTATAATCAGATCTGTCAACTATTTTTGATAGTAGTTCATGGAGCATATTCCCATAAATAATGGCCTCCTGACGTTTTTGATCCCATAAAAAAGCTGCTGTAGTTGCAATTTGAAGATTTAGTTTTTCACGCGGAGTACTTATACATAAAATATCTTGAGTTTTTATGGCTTTCGTATTGCTGCTGTAGGGAGCGTCTCTTACACCAAAAACATATTCTTTTTCCGGACCTTCCCAGATTTCTTCAGTTTTTAAAAAATCTATAAAAAACTCATTAAATGCGTTGGGGGTTGATTTGCTTTCGCGAAAGCGTCCTATAATATAAAGCCGTTCAACAGGTCGGGTCAACGCAACATATAAAAGATTGATACTATCGAATTGTTGCTGTTGTTTGCGATGATGATACAATTCTTCTCCTTGCTCGCCATATTGTGCGACATCTATATTATGATCAATCATCAATTGACTAAACCCTTGATAAGTATCGGCATTTACAGTGTACCAATAGTGTTCTTCTCTTGAAGCATAGAGCGGGGTGTCGGCATACGGGAAAATAACTACAGGAAACTCAAGACCTTTTGCTTTATGAATACTCATCACCTGTACCGCATCCAGATGATCATCGACGTCAACATTGAGGGAATCTTGTTTTTGATCCCAAAAGGACAAAAACCCCCATAAACCCGTATGATGTTTAAGAGTGTAACTATGGACACAATCTAAAAATGCAAGGATGTACGTATCTGCTTGCTTATTAATTTGAAATGCTCCGATTAGATATTCTACAGCTTCATAAAAAGGCAGACGCTCAAATGCCTTAGGGTCAAAAAGGATATTGTGTGATTCCAGGCTTTTAAAATAAGTGATCGTATTTTCATGAACCCAAGTAGCATAATAATGATGAGCATCTTCGAGTCCAAGGCGTTCATGAATACATTCCAGAACGGTTATTGTGAATTCTGGGGTATTTGGAAAAGCTAACAATCGCATAATCGCACAAATAAATCGAACATCCTCAGAATTGGATAGGATTAAATTATCTGGAGAAGTAACAGGAATCTTCTTTTCCGTTAAATATTGTGCAATGTGGGCACCTTGTTTATTTGCTCTGGTAAGAATGCATATGTCCTTATGTTGAAAACCATCCTGGAGGGCAAGTTTTATGATTTCATATACTTTTTCAGGATAAATTGTATCACAATCTGCAACAGTTTGTGCAGTAATAAAGGATAGGGAAACTAAGCCCCCATTTTTATCGGTATGCTTTTGAAAGGTATTCTCCTCGTATATATCCTTGTACAAAGGGTTATCAATATGGGTGGAAAGGTGCTTAAAAAAACGATTATTAAATCCTATAATTTCTGTAGCACTCCTATAGTTGGTTTCCAGAGACGTGGTTTCTATTTGAGTTATAGAAAATGGATGGTTTTTATGCCATAATGAAATAAACTGCTCTGCTTGCCCTCCTCGCCACCTATAGATTGCTTGTTTAGGATCGCCCACAAGGAGCAGGCCGTTTGAAACGGTATCTCCGGAAGCACTGGAAAGGGCGTTGTCAATGAGTGGCACTAAATTTTCCCATTGTAATATTGAGGTGTCCTGAAACTCATCAATAAAGTAATTGCTATAACGTTCCCCAAGACGCTCATATATAAAGGGTGCAGGCTGATCTTTCAAATATTTAAAAATATGATCATTAAAATCAGAAATCAACATGATGTTTTGCCCCTCCTTAAGCTCTTGTATTTCCTGATGAATAAGATGAAGAACAGATAGCGGAGTAATTTTCCTTAAAAGGGCTTTATGAAATTTAAGGTCGCATACCCAAAGTTTTGTAGTATTAAAAAAGGCATTAAATTGATCACGTAATGCATCAATACTATCCTTAACCTCTTGCTTCTGTGTCTTCGTATACAGATCTTGTTCTTCAAAATTATCTTGCCATTTGGCTGTAAATTTTATCCCATCAGGTTGTTGAATCAATTTTAAAATATGGTTGTAAAAAGAGCCTCTAACAAAATGTGATTTTTCTAAGGAGTGTTCTTCCAATAGCAAAAGAAGTTTGGAGGCTTGTTTTTTTATTTTCGCTTTAAGCGAAATTAATTTGCGATCAATATTACTTTTTAACGCTTTAAAATCTGTTAATGTCTTTTGAGACATTTCTAAAACAGCAATACGGTCATTTTCACTTTGTAGTAATTTAGCAATTGCAGTAAGGTCATAAGCGATATCCCAACTTTTATCTTCTTCCGTCTTTTGAAGTGCAAAATCAACCAATACTTCTGTAATTTCTGAGGTACTTCCGGTTTTATCAATAAGAGCATCTACTGCCTCACTATGGATATCCTTGACATCAAGAGAAACTTCAAAGTTACCACTCAGCTCTAGGTCTTTTGAAAAAGTACGTAATATCCGATGTGTAAGAGTATCAATAGTAAGCACATCAAAAGCTGCATAATTCTGTAATAAACGATCAAGAACGATGCTGGACTTTTGAGCAATTTGTTCGGCAGACAACTGTAATTCTGAGCTTAATTGCTCGAGCATAACAGAAGTTCCGTCATTTTCTATATAATTTGAAAATTCAGAAAGCGTATGTATAATACGGGATTTCATCTCGGCAACCGCCTTATTTGTAAATGTTATAGCTAGAAGATGTCTGAATTTATTCGGATCAGTACTTTTTAATAGAGTGCTGATATATGACTTTACAAGGGTATATGTTTTTCCAGAACCTGCGGAGGCATTGTATATTGTAAAGACATTGGTGTCAGTCATGGGACTAATATAAAAAATGACCTCTAGATCATAAGCAGTTTATGAACTAAAGATGGTCACAGCACAAGTTTATTTATAGATGATTGATTAACTTTGGGGCTGTTATTATTAATAAAAACAAATTCTTATGTCTTTTGAATTACCAAAATTAGATTATGCATATGATGCATTAGAACCACATATTGATGCCCGAACCATGGAAATACATCATTCCAAACACCATAATGGATATACAACGAAGTTAAACGGAGCTATTGAAGGTACAGATCTTGCCGATAAAAGTATTGAAGATATCTTGACAAACTTAGACATGTCTAATGGTGGTGTCCGTAATAATGGTGGAGGATTTTATAATCACCGCCTTTTTTGGGAGATACTTTCTCCTCAAGGAGGAGGAACTCCAGGAGGTAATCTTGCCACAGCTATTATTGAAGCTTTTGGAAGCTTTGACGAATTTAAAGCTGCTTTTTCTAGTGCTGCCGGAACTCAATTCGGATCAGGTTGGGCTTGGTTATGCGTACATAAAGGAGGTAAAGTAGAAGTTTGTAGCACTCCTAATCAAGATAATACTTTAATGCCAGGTGTTGGTTGTGGTGGATACCCAATACTAGGATTAGATGTGTGGGAACACGCGTATTATTTAAATTATCAAAATAGACGTCCAGATTATATAAATGCCTTCTTTAATGTTATTAATTGGAATAAGGTGGAAGCATTATATGCACAACACCAATAATTAAGAAAAAAAGAATAATCTGGTTTATATCCAGAGAAGCCATCTCTTGAAGCAAGGAGATGGCTTTTTT
>CAZPTJ010000240.1:0-5178 GCA_964589085.1 uncultured Flavobacteriaceae bacterium
ATACCAATAAGGCCGTCGGTGCATCATTTAATATCGGAGTGTCTAATACTTGAAGCTGAATAGCAAAAACCTCAAAGCATCCTCCTAGATTAGTTATCCTAGCATAAATCGTTTGAGTAAAGGGTTCATTATTTGTAAAAGAAGTTTGATCAATCGCTACTCCTGGTGTAGCATTTAACGCATCAGTTTCTGTAAGGTAAAACTCAAATATTAAGGTATTGTCTCCACCATTAATATTTACAATTTCGTCTTGAAGCACAAAGATCGCTATCCCATCATTATCTTCATCACATACTTCGATAAGCGGGTTAGCAGGTATCACTGGAGCCAGAAAAATGGTAATATCAACAGGGGTAATATTAAAGCATCCCGTAATATCATCCGTAACCCGTCCATAAATAATAGATGTTGTAGCATTATATATGGTTGGATCTGGAATCGAATTATCTCCAGCCATAGCCCCAGCTTGTGTCGTATGATATGTAGTTGTAACACCCGGAGTATTCAATCCTTGAATTTGATCCGTCCGTATGGTCAGATCAATAATGAGAAATCCGTCAAAAACCCCATCGTCATCACAATCCAAAATAGGGTCTGCCGGAAAGGCAGTAGGATTAATATTGACAATTAATTCAAAGTTAAAATCAAGATTAAAAGTAGTACATCCATTCGTTCCTATTGCGCTATAATAAATAGTTTGAGCACCTGAAGGAGGTGTAAGGACGTTAGTATAGTTAGTTGGATTTGGTATAGGTACGGGAGGTGTTGCCGTATAATCGGAAAGGTTTGCATAATAAATTACTTGTACAGAAGGATCTCCACCGGTAATAACTCCATTTTGAGCAGTGAGATCAGTCTGTGTGGTAGGAGTGTCACTACAGACTTCAAGATCAGGGATGTCTATTGCCAATAGAGGATTTGGAAGAACAGTAAGCTGTACATGTTCTCCTAATCCTAAGCAATTTGTTGCCATCGCAGCACCATCAACATCTATGACCCTTACCCATATAAGTTGTACACCATTAACATCGGTAAAAGCAAGATTATTAGTATAATTTGCAGTATTAATTGGATTATTACCAGTCTGACCATCTTCTAAAGTTTCGTGAAAGCTAACCATCAAATCCTGATTTGCAGGAAATAAGGCAAGTACATCGTTCAAAGCACTACTAAAATCAAACAAAGCAATACCATCATTATCCGTATCGCACTCTTCAAAAGTCAATAAAAAATCAGCAGGAATTGCAGAAGTATCCACCTCAAGATTAATTGTAGCAGTTCGTTCACAACCATCTACTGTGGCCACAACCACCGTAATAGTTTCCATACTTACCGTAATATTCATATAAGCAGTAGGATCTGGAATTAAATCTCCATTAGAATCAAAATAGGTAAATGTTTCGTTGGCAAAATCCAAAGAGATAAGTTCTTCGGCATCTGTTAAATTGAAAAAAGCAAAACCATCTGTATCGATATCACATTGAATAATATCAACAGAACTATTTAGGAGAATGGGTAGCGGTGCAACAACAAGATCAAATGAATTTACGGAAGTACAAAGTAATGGTGTTGATGTATCGGTAAGGGTTACAAATATTGTTGTGCTACTGCTCACAAAGTTTGTTATATCTGTAGTAATAGGATTTCCAGCATTTACATCAGCCAGAGAGGCAAAATATGCCAGATCAATATTTGTTTGACCATTTAACAATGCTACTTCAATATCTGTTAAATTAAATGTAGTGGAGCCATTAATATCACTGCCATCTATGGCATTATCACAAACAATTAGTTCTAGATCTGGAACTAATTCCGGCAATGCCTGCACATTAAATGTAATCGTAACGGGCGTTTCACAACCTGTAACATCATCAGTCACTGTTGCAATAATTGTTTCAGAATCTGGAATGCTATTAATGAAAGGATCAGGTAAGGGGTTTGACAAAGGGTCTCCATTCCCATCTACATAAGAGGTAATGGTAACTCCCGTGAGTCCGTTGAGAATGGTGGTTGCAATTGTGGAAGTATCAAAACTAGTCAATCCATCGAAGTCATCATCACATTCGAATAAATCTGGGACAGGGTTTGGAATAGGATTTGGATTGACTACCAGATCAAATGTAGCTATCGATTCACATCCAGTAACCATATTTGTCAAGGTTGCGGTGATCGTTTCATTAAATGGCACTACATTACTTAGGGGATTGGGAATAGGAATCATTATAGGATCGCCATTACCATCTACATAAGCAGTAACCGATACGTCTGCTTGTCCGTCTGTTAATGCCGCTTCTAGTCCCGTAGTATCAAAAGAAATAGACAATCCATCACTAAGGTCTACATCATCATCACAAGTTTCTAGATCTGCAATTGCAGTAACTTGTGGTAAAGGAAAGAAGTTAACAACTGCCGTATCCGTACCTGTACACCCTGATCCAAAAGTAACCACAACCTGATATTCTCCAGGAAGTGTTACTGTTAATATTGGATTAGTTTCTCCGGGCAAATCGTTAAACAGTCCTGCAACAGGATCAAAAAGTTGCCACTGAAAAGTTGCACTGGGATCTGCTATACTAGCATCGAGGATTACGGTATCCCCATCGCAAACCGTATTATTATTACCTACAGTAATATCATCACCAAGGTCTACACCAATATTAAAGCTCCCTGCTTCTAAAAATACAGCTATATCCAATTGACTATCAGTTTCGTCAGCAATAACCAGTTTTATCGTATACGGGTTGCCAATAATAACATCCGCCATTGCCGTTAGTGGAACGGTTTGTCCATTATAGTTTATAGGAGCAGCATCAGCAATAGGGTCTCCTGCTGCTGCTGGAAAGTTTGTAGCGTTGTATTGATCAAAAAATACTTCATTAACAGCTGCACAAGCTCCAGGCACAGCAGGCCGTATATTTGTTACTTCTATAGGAGTTGTGGTTCCTGGAAGTACAGCAAGGTTTTGTACAGTTCCTGTAACTTGATCAGTTAAAATAAAAGCAAAAGCATCAGAAAATGTACATTCAAAGTTTTGGTTATACTCTTCAGATGCCATTATAAAATTAAAGCTTATCTGATCGATAAATGGAGTAAAATCAAATTGAATAGAACTCGCATTTTGTGTGCCTACTGCAGTTGTATTTGCTTCTAGATCTGCATCCCCCGGCCAAGTTCCAAAAGCTCCATTGCTTTGTTGTGTAGTATTGGGTCCTGCAGCTTGGGCTACATTTCCAGAACACAAAATAATTCCTGATTGAAATGGAAATCCACTAAGGCCTGCATTAAATGAGCCTATCCCATTAACATCTCCAAAGTTTAATCCAGTACTGCTTACAATATTAGAGACTTCAGCACATTCACTAGAACCGCCGATAAGAATATTTTCAATAATACCTTCAACATCTGCTTGAGTTATTATTGTTGTGTCAACTATAATCTGTGCTTGACTGATTGATGTAAATATTGTTAGAATGAAAGAAAGAAATAGTAATTTGTTTCTCATATGTATATAATTTAGTGGCAATTTATAATATAAATATGCCTTAATGAATCACTGTAATTATTATAAAATTCAAATAATCTGATAAATTTAAAGCTTTGTTTATGACTTTATCAAAAAACCTTCTCTATGCGCCTGACAAAACCATCAATATTAGCAATTACATTGCTAAATTAATATCAATGCTATGTATACTTCATAGTAATAACAACTTCATATTAAAAAACCCTACCGAGTATATTTTGACATTTTATTAACATATATATGCGATATATATTTTGTGTTGGTGATTTTATTAAAGAAGTGATTTAAACTTTTTAAGATTGTAAAAAATAGATTGTTGATATTTGCGTTACCAGGCGTAAATAAATCAAAAGCAATCCATGCCGTATATGTTTCTGTACTGGTGGGTGATACATTTAAATTTGCTGTCGCACCAATTACATTCCCCATACTATCTAGGCCATTCAAATACAAAATTTCCAACTCTTTGAGAAGTAAATTGCCAAGCTTCATTTGTAGTTATCCATGGTGAAATCTGATGTACTTCTTCCTGGCGAAACAAATGCAGTATCACTTGCGTCATTCTGTATTCCTACAGCGGCGACATCTCCATTCCAGGTATCACAAGAGAGTTTGTCCTGAATATATATAGCTAAATTGATATAAAATGGCATATGATATTTTAAAAGAAAAAGTTGAAGTTTAACTCAGATTATGCATTAGAAAATCTATTACAACTAAAGCAGACTACATTAAAAAAAGACACTACCAATACCCTATTTGGAAAAGTTTCAAGAACCTCATAATCTATCTCTTCAGTACTTCCAACAGAAGGATCTATATCGTGAATCGGAGTAAATACGTTTGCCTCTCCTAAAGTAGGGTTTCCATTATTGGGCAAGTCTTCTCTCAAAGCCCATGCATTTCCATTATCTCCAGAGTCAACATCAAAACGTATTACACCATTAGATCCTGCTTGAAATTCTGCTTCTAAAGATCCAAAAAAACAAAAATCAAGAGGTAAAGTATCAACACCTGACCATTGATCATCCTGATTAGGATTTAATTGATTAGCTAAACCATCAAAAGAAAATGGCGAATTAAGAGGTATTGAGGTAACATCATATTTTGCACTAATAGTCTCGAAAATTTCTAAAAAATCAGCCGTAATAGTTGCAGAATCACCTGACCCACAATCAATATTTTGATCAGATCCTGCGTCCACAAATAATGATCTTGGATCTTGTGCAAAACCTGTAAAACTTATAATTGTAAAGAAAAGAGGAAAAAACGCTTAAGCAGGATTCTAAACATGATCAATGACTCTAAAAAATTGATAACTTTTACAAATGTAGAAAAATAGGCAATTTTTACTAAAAAATTTCAGTAGTGTCCGATAAAAGAAAATAGACTATAGACTATTTTTATGATGTTGATTATATGATTTTTACAAAATCAACATAAGGTTTATACTTTGATATTTCTCGATTTCAAAATAGCAAGGGGTTGTTTTTCTTAAAATGACCCAAACATCCGTATGCATAGAGGCTTGAAAAAATTGAAGGTTTTTTGCCGGACACTACTGAAAAGATTTGTTAATCTTTACCTGTTTTGCTAATCGTATGAAAGGATTTTTTATTTTTTTCGACTGCCGGAGTTAGCATTTGTTGACAACG
>CAZPTJ010000241.1:0-5165 GCA_964589085.1 uncultured Flavobacteriaceae bacterium
AATCCAAACGTCATCTCGATACATCACGCCCTCGGCGTGACACTCGATGACCAATTTGAGGTATTCGAGTGATTCGAGCGAGCGAGAATGCGTTGTGCTGAGCGTGTAGAAGTATATCGAGAATACCGGACGAGAAGGTTATCTAAAAGGAATTGTATGGAAATCATCGAATTTGAAATCAAGGTCATTCCAAAGGTGTCAGAAGGAATCTCACACGCAGCGCAGGATGAGATTTCTCATCGTTCCTGCCTCACTCCATCGAAATGACACATTGTTTACCTGTTCATTCTCTTAAGAAAGAGTCTATATTCTAGAAGAGAGCCTGTCCAACGATCTATGCTCCATATTCTTAAAAGATAGATGAGTGCCATTCGTCTACAGTTCGCTGTCATCTACCGAAAAACAACCTTGTTTCCAGTAGTCGTAACTGATATTTGTACCAACGTTAAAACAAACCCTTATGGATTTTAAAGTAATACGTAATCAACAGCTTTTAAAAGTAGTATGGTCTCAAAAGGAGACACCACAATACAGTCCTATGACCATTGCTTATAAACGTGTAGAAAAACCAGTTTTCTACTTATACCAATAAACTCACTACGCTGCGCGTATGAGGTTTCAGAATCAAGACCGCTGCGCTGCAAGACTCAAGAAACAAGACATTAAGTCCTGACTCTTGATTCTAAAAGTCTTGAATCCGTAAATAGTATTTGAGTTAAAAACTTTGTGGAACAACATAATTTAAATAACCTTAAAACACCATATTATGGCACTTACAATTAAAAAAATCGACAATGTATTTTGTATCAAAGGAACTTGTCCGACCAACCAATTAAAAAATGTTAAAATTCTTTTATTCAATCAGCTACAGAAAGAAGAGAACGTATTGGTCAACCTTTGTTTACTAGAAGGAGATATTCAGGAAATGACAGATATGTTATATCGTGTGAAGATGTCTTTAGTACATCCTAGTCGTTTGGACTACTACGGACACGTAAAAATTAAGAAAGAAGTAAAAGTACGTCACCTGGAATTAATTCCAACAAGAACACTAGAAGCGGCATAAGTCATGGCAAACGTCCTACATCTTAAAGCAACGCGTATCTCACCAGAACAATGGTTTATGGTGAGTGCGTTGATTGTCAACGGAGGCAATTATTTTTACAATCTGCTATTGGGACGATGGTTAGGACCAACACAGTTTGCAGATGCTGCGATTCTAATTACACTACTGTTAGTATTGTCATTTGTAGCAATGACTTTTCAGCTGGCGGTAGCTAAATTCACATTGCATTTTGAGGGAACTGTCCATCATCGGTTTATACAATGGGCTTATCGATGGGCAATAGGAATAGGATTTTTATTTGGTTTCGGGATGGTGTGGGGCGCTTCGGGTTTGCAGGGGATTTTTCATACACAATCCAAGATGATGTTTATCATCTTTGGTTGTGCTACACCACTTTATTTTTTGATGAGCATTAATCGAGGTCGCTGGCAAGGAGCGCAGGCTTTTGTGTCGCTGGCGATAACCTATCAGCTGGAGATGATTGCGCGTTTGGGGATCACTATCCTTCTGTTATTGATCTTTCAAAATACCCCGACGATCAGTGTATCCATAGGAATGGCCTTGTCTTTTATTGCGGGATTCTTACCATATAAGAAGATTGTAAAAGTGGCTAAAACGGTACAACTGCCTGCAAAAGACAAAAAACTACTCTTACATTTTTTACTATGTACAGCATTTTATGAGTTGACACAGATTATCTGTAACAACAGTGATATCTTGCTTGTAAAACATTATTTTCCAGCCTATGAAGCTGGATTATATGCTTCCCTGGCCTTAATAGGACGAGTGGTGTATTTCGTCACCTGGATGGTCATAATGGTGCTGTTGCCTAAAGTCATTGCACTAAAAAAAGAAGGGGAATCAACCACGCCCTTGTTATTAAAATACTGTACCTACATCAGCATCTTTGCTGGAGGAATTGTAGGATTCACCTTTTTGTTTCCGGAGCTCTCTGTGCAACTCCTTTTTGGAGAAGCTTATGTAGCTATTGCACCTCTATTAGGATGGTATGCACTAGCGACCGCACTTTTTGCGATCTCCAATATTTTTGCCTATTACTTTTTATCGCTGGATCGTTATGTGCCTGTTGCACTAGGTGCTTTTGGAGGGATACTACAAGTAGGACTGATCTGCTTTTTTCATACCGATTTGTTTCAGGTCGTCCTGATGCAGGTCCTCGCCATGGGACTATTGTGTGGACTGCAGTTGGGGTACTTCTTTTGGACCCAGAAAAAAAATAGATAAGATTCTATATTGTTTTATTCTGCCTGCCCCTTTAACCAATTTTCCGCTTCCATGGTATACCAGTTTCTGGAAAAATTTTCCGCATTTATAATTTCACTAAAGTGAAATCTTGCCATTTCTGAATTTCCCCGACGATCATAATACGCACCCATATACGCATGAACATAAGGATTTTTAGGGTCCTCTTTTAAAAGCTTTTGACTGATCTTTTCGATTTTCTGATCAAAGGTGGTGAATTCGCCAAGCTCCAAATGAAAAGCAACTTCTTTTAAAAAGGTGAGATTGTGTAATAAACCCAGATCGGCGTAATCCAGATATTCGGGATACATAGAGAACACTTGGTGTAATAATAAGGCGCTTGACTCCAATTTCTGGGGATCAAAGCGTGCCATAAATGATGCTGATAAAGCTTTTGCTAGCTCCATTTTTCGATGAAAAATAGGACTCATAGCACGACTGTTTTCTGAAGAACCATCACCTTCGATAAGCAATAAATCATCATATTCAAACACATAATTTTTTAAAAAGCTTAAAGCGAAAAGCGAATTGGTCACATCTCCATAAATCAGACGTGGAGGATCACTCATTAAATTGTTATTGGCAAATAGAGTAAGCGTAATCTTTTCAGAAGGGATTTTGAGTAACAAGCTCGAATAGCAATCGTATTGTCCATAAGCCCATACCATATTCACCCCATTGAATTCTTGGTTAAAAATTCCATATCCATAAGGGATTTCCGGCCCTACCGCGGTAAACATTAACTTTTTGGAAGCTTCGGAAATCAAGGTATTGTTATCCAGTGCAGCATTAAAACGCATCATATCTTGTAGATTGGATACGATCCCTGCAGCAGTAGAATAACCATAATCCACAAATCCTTCCTGTACACCATCATCTATTATATAAGGTTTAGCAAACGAGAATTCCTGCTGACCTATTTGAGTGCTATCATTAAGTAGAAAGGTATGTTCTAGTTTTGCCGGTTTAAGGATTTCTTCTTCCATTAACTGTGCAAAAGGTTTTCCACCAGCTTCCTCCAGAATTGGGGTCAATAAACCAAATCGCGAGCTATAATAAAATTGTTCTCCAATATCACCTTGAGAGGTGTGCGAAAGCACATGTTTAATCAGAATAGCATCGGGGATCCCGAACTCAGGAAGGTAGGTGTTTACTGGAGTATCCAAGGATAGTTTTTCTTGTTCCACTAGTTTCATGAGTAAGACCCCAGAAAACACTTTAGTCAATGATGCTACCGGAAATAGGGTAGTGGAATCTACAGGAGTCTGTTGTTCCAGATCTGAAAACCCAAAACCTTGCTGATATATGATTTTACCATCTTTTTCAATAGCAGCGGCAATACCAGGGATTTGGAAATAGCTTTTGAACTCTTGTAGTTCTTCGGTAAACTTTAGCGAAGGATCAATTTGAGGTTTCTTGTTTTCTGTACAGCTTAAGCACGCTAAAACAATGATAAGGCCAGTGAAGATCTGTTTCATTTGATTTTTGATTGATGTCCTTAAAGATATTATTATTTTGAAAAGAGATCACTGCGCTTCTAGAGTATTGATTGTTTCCTTTGCTCATTGATTAATGAATAGCGTTTTTTATTAGCAACAATTTAGCAAATCATATTATGTTCCTTGCTGAAATCGATTTAATGATTGCCAGTATTTATCCTTGAAAATGTCAAAGTCTATATGAATAGTCCTTTGATACTGCTCTTTTAATTCATATAAAATTTTTGAAGGTTTTCTGAAATCGTAACAAGTCAGATATATTTCTCTAATATTATTAGCCGTTTGTCTCCCTATATTAAGATATCCATCTGTATCTTTTAATTCAAGTGTTATTTTATCTTCAATCTCATTAAGAAGGATATACGTCTCATCACCTGGCATTCCATTATTATTTTGACCATCATATTTGATCTCAATGATAACGACCCAAGGATGTGATGCTTTACAATCCCAATTTAATAAATCGGAGTTTACGATTGCAAGAAGAGGTAAACCATTATCTAAAGTTGCCTCTAAACTTGAATAATTATCATTTTCTGTATTGTGTCTAAATCCTTTGTATTTTTCAACAAATTCCTTTTCTCGCCAAATAAGAAAATCTTTGAGTTTGTTTAGTGAAATAAGTTCTTTTTCAGCTTGAGAAGGATGTATTATTGACAAGTTGTCAATCATTGTTACCGTATTGAGTTCACCGAGATTATTATCTAATGCCAAATAAATACCATTAGTTATAGAAACTCTATTTTCTTCAGTCAGATCTGAATGTGCGATGATAATATCTATTTCGTCGGGCATTGATGAGTGTTCTATCCAATAAAAACTCATAGTGTTTTCATCAAACACGTAACCATCCATATTGATTCCGAATAGATTTTTATCATTAGGTTGTTTAAGTGCGGTTATTTTCCAATGCTCTATTTGAGGCGCGAACGATACTAATTCTTCAACAAAAATTATATTTTTTAATGCCCCATCAGCAGTCAATATAAGTTCTGCAGTAGTTTCATCATACATTCCCGTTAAAAACCAAATTCCATCTTTCAACTCATTAAGTTTTGGAGCCAATTTATCAAAGAAAGCAGTATTTATGTTTCTATTTTGCTTGACACTCGTATAAAACTTCTTCTCATTTTGTAGAAACCATTCCCAGAAATCAGTATAGGATTGAATAGGCTTTTCTTGTTTGCCTAATAATTTTTTTATGAAGCTCATATAGCAGAATGGATGAAAAATTAGTTTTACCGGAATTTGAACATAAATATACCAATATCAACTATTCTAAATTCCATCAGCGCAGCGATCTATTTTCTATATTCTGAAAAAAGTCGCATCCACAT
>CAZPTJ010000242.1:0-5151 GCA_964589085.1 uncultured Flavobacteriaceae bacterium
ACGCTAAAACTCATAAAATGTCATATTTTATGGCACTTTCAAGGTTCATCACAAAATTCTAATGCATAATCTGGGTTAAACGATGGTTTGGCGGGGGCACTAGACTCAAGGAAAAAAACAAAATTCACTCTATTCACGTTATTGAGGCAATTGTTTACAATCTTAAACGATCACCAGGATTGGTATATGCAATGGCTGAAAATCAAGTATAACTCCACTAGAAATAGCACTAAAATTCATACCAAAATCAACATTAACATTATTTAAAAGCACAAAAGCTTATAATTGAAAATATTTTTTTTTAATTTTACTTCCCCTTAATCTATTAAACCTTATGAAAAATCAGCTTAACAGCAGGTTATTACCTTACGTATTTCTTTTTTTTAGTGTTACTGTTTTCTCCCAAGTAGGGATTGGTACCACAACTCCACGAGCAAGTTTAGAAATTTCCAATACCGAGAGTGGAGGTATTCTCATACCTCGATATGCATTAGCAGGTTCAAATGATATAACAACAGTAGTTAACCCTCAGGGTGGTGCTCTAGAAGTTGGAACCTTGGTATTCAATACAACTCAGGTTGCAGGAGTCAATGGAATTGAAGAAGGCTTTGTATTTTGGGATGGTTCTCAATGGCAATGTATTGCGCCTAAAAACCAAATTATGCAACGCTCTTTTACATTTAATAATTTATCTGCTGACCCTACAATTCCTTTTAATTTTGATAATGAACTTTTTAATAATATAGAGGGTTCATCTTTTTCTGGTACGACATTAACCCTTCCACGAGGAGTGTATGAGCTTAATGCTACTATACGTGTCAATGAGCGTCTTTCTATCGATTATCGAACAAGGGTCGATGGTAATGGTACCGGAACTGTAGGAACATCGAGTTCGGCTTCTTTTAATTCTAATGCAGGTAGTTATTCTCCTGTCAATGCCGTATTTGAAATAACCGCTGCTTTTGGTTCCATTGATTTTGTTGTTACAAATGCTTTTGAGCAGGGAAGTGGTAATGTAAGCAATGGATTAACTGTATTGCCGGGACAATGCTATATGACTATTAAAAAATTATAGCTTAAATTATAAGTTAAGCTTCATAATTTTTTTGCTCCTTTAATACCCAAATCTATAAAAGATCTCAATATATCGATGAATATAGCGGAAGTTTATTTTTAGTATTGGATTGATCTATTGATCTATTCTCTCATGTGCATAACTATACACATTATGTGACTTGTTAACCCTAAATCTCTTTAATTGACTTATGATACAGTTTATAACTTGTTACAAATACCTACTGACACTAATTTTATGCTGTAACTGTATACCGCTATTCGCCCAAACTTCGGGTGTTGTCTCGGAAAATGGTGTATTACAAGTAAATGGAAATACAATACAAAATAAAAACGGAGAACCTTTCGATATGGCAGGGAATAGTCTATTCTGGAGCGGTTTTGGCGTAGGCATGCCATTTTATAATTCTGAAGTTGTTGACTTTTTAGTTGAAGATTGGCAATCTAATTTTATTCGAATCCCTATGGCTGTTGAAGAGGCCGATGGTGCATTTCCTCAGCCTACAGATCCTAATTTTGATCCTTCAAATTTAGTCCCCAATCCAAATGCTCAAGGGTATTTTAATAATCCTCAAAGAGAATATGATAGAATCAGACCTGTGATACAGGCAGCAATAGATAATGATATTTATGTAATTGTAGATTTTCATTCGCATTTTGCAGATGAATTTCAAGAAGAAGCTATTACCTTTTTTACAGATATAGCCACCGAGTTTGGTGATAGTGATCATATTATATATGAGATCTTTAATGAACCTATTGGTCTAGCCCGTAATAGATCTGGAGATAATGATAGTATGGCTTTCCAACAATTTGATGAAACTTGGGAGACAATCATTAGGCCCTACGCAATTGCAGTTATAAAT
This sequence comes from uncultured Flavobacteriaceae bacterium, assembly GCA_964589085.1. Taxonomy (GTDB): domain Bacteria; phylum Bacteroidota; class Bacteroidia; order Flavobacteriales; family Flavobacteriaceae; genus Dokdonia. The sequence goes on from CAZPTJ010000242.1 coordinate 1,941, forward strand.
GCTATAAGAGCGATAGATCCTGATAATATGATTATTGTAGGTACGCCTGGATTTTCTCAAGGTATAGAAACCGCTGCTGCTAATCCGATTACACTAGATGATTTAAATCTGCCAGCTGAAATAACAAACCCTAATCTTGCCTATACTCTACATTTTTATGCAGGACAACCTGAACATGCTGCATTAAGAACTTCTCTGGAAAATGCTCTAGATAATCCTGATACTGGCGGTATTCCTATTGTTGTTACAGAATGGGGAACAGTAGCTGCTAGTGGAAATGGAGCCGCTAATGTTGCAGAAACTCAAGCTTGGATGGAGCTTTTAAAAGAAAGAAATGTAAGCCACGCAAACTGGTCTGTAAGTGATGCAAATGAAACTTCTGCTGTTATTCAAGCAGGGCAAGGTATCAATGGCCTATTTAATGATGCTCTTACAGGGTCTGGAAATCTAGTGAGATGTATTATTGAACGATGGGATACCAATAATTTTCAAAATTGTGATCTCAACGGAAATAGTGTAGAAATTGATCCCTCACTTCTTACCAAAGTAGAAGTAGAGACACCTCAAGGAGAAATTGATCCTAATTCTGGCGCAACAAGTGAATTTAGATCTGCAGGGCTTTCTGAAGAAATCCGAGCTGATGGTGAAGGAATATTGACAGGATTTGTACAAGGAGAAGCCTGTGTATTTAGACTTAATGATATCACAACTTCTGGGTTTACCATTATTGTAGAATTGTCATCCAATACCGATGGTTACACATTAGAACTACGTAGAGATGCAGGAATAACGTTTCTGGCATCACAACCTGTTCCCAATACTGGAGGGCTAGACAACTATCAAACCCTTAGATTTTCTGACATCCCCTTTACAGGTCCAAATCAGGAAATTGCTCTTGGCGTATCAGGAAATCCGGGAGGATCTGTAAACATAGAGTCTTTTAGATATTTAAACGAATCTGAAAACCCTTGCCCTACGATTACAAGATATACAACAGCTGGAGGTTGGGATAATGGAATTCCAGATGGATCATTAAGTGCAATTATTAACGATAATTATGATACTGCCATTCAAGGTGATATTATCACGTGTAACCTTACTATCAGTTCGGATTTTACACTTACTGTTGGGGATAATACTTTTGTAAATGTGACAAATGATATTGTTGTTAATGGTGCTCTTACTATTGCTAATCAAGGAAGCATCGTTCAAGCTGGAGAAGCTCAAACAATTAATAATGGCACAATCCAGGTACAAAAAACCACACCGTTATTAAATCCTAGAGAGTTTATTGTTTTAGGGTCACCTATGAGTGGAGAAACTACTTCTGGAGTATATGGTGACGCCGATCGTGCTTTTGAAATCATCCCTGAGCTATTTACACCACATCCCGATGTAACCAGTGCAATTAATTTTACAGATGCAAATTTTGATTATTTCGCACCTGCAAGTGATATAACCCCTGGTCAAGGTTACCTCATTTTTCCACAAAATACTAATGCTTCTGATGCTATTACGTATGATCATACGTATACACAGGGTACGCTTAATAGTGGTACAATAAACCTTCCTTTAACATATAATGGCCCTGCAACAGAAAATAATTTTAATGTTGCTTCAAACCCTTACCCTTCAAGTATTGACAATAACTTATTGATTAGTAATAATCCTCAAATATCGGAGCTGTATTTTTGGGAACACCTTACTGATCCCAGCACAGATAATCCTGGCCCTAATACTTCTAATTTCAGTATGGATGATATCTCTGTATATAACTTGATAGGAGGCGTAGCTGCTATTAATGGCGGCACAGCCCCTGGTCAATTTATGGTTTCAGGACAAGGCTTTGCCATTTTGGCAAATGAGGATTTTAGCACTTCTGAAACGCCCTTAACTTTTACTAATGCTATGAGGGTAACTGGAAACAATACTACAGTTAGAATAATAGAAACTAACACAGAGCGCTTGAGATTAAGTTTAACCCATAATAATTTTAAATTACAAAGCAGTACGTTAATTGGCTTTTCAGAACTAGCTACAATAGGCTATGATACTGGCTTTGACAGTAATCGTTTAGATAATACCATTTCTCTATTTTCTACATTAGACAACGGTAAACAACTAGCTATCCAAGGTCGCGAAACTTTTGACTCAACTATGGAGATATCATTAGGTTTTGAAACACATATCGTTACTCCTGAAAACTATACTATAAGTCTTGCAGATTTTGAAGGAACGACTCTTGAAAAGCACGATATTATTCTCATTGATAATACACTAGGCGTTATCACAAATCTCAAAAAAGATAATTATACATTCACCACAACTCAGGGAATACAGAGCAATCGTTTTACAGTAGCATTTGAAGGTGATATATTAAATGTAGAAGACATCTCATTAGAAAACAGTTTACGTTTATTCCCTAATCCTACAAGTAGAAATGTAAGTATATCATTTAGTAGTAATCAGCAAGTAAATACCATATCTTTGATGAATATAAATGGTGTAGTGATACGAAACTATGACTTGACTACAACTCAAAATGCTCAAAAACTGGATATAAGTAATATCTCTTCGGGAATTTATCTTGTACGTGTAGAAGGAGTTAATGCCATTGTTACCAAAAAACTAGTCATACGCTAGGAATTCTCCTTGGGGTTTATATTATAATTTAAAACATTTTTGATTATCCGTAATATGTCATAATCCTGTAATTCCGGCAATAACGAGTCTATCAAAGAGTTTTTCTCCAAAATATCTTCTATTGAGTTTGTAAATGAATTCATCTAAATAAAGTTGTAAGTATTTGCCTTTTATTTTATGATTGTTTCCTAATAGGTTTCTCTTTGCATTACTTATGGTTATGTGTACCCATTGTAGCGTTTCTTTAGTAGTTTGTTTATTTGATTTTTCTGTGATATGCAGTTCTACATAATCAGCGATATCTACATAGGAAGTGTTTTGATCACTAAAGACAATGGTAGACTCTTCAATAGTATTTTTCAATTCTTCTGTAGTTTCCCGTTTTTTATGGGTTTGTAAGACTTTAGCCCTAAAGTATCTACAGTGCTTGGACTTTTTGCCTATCTCTATATCTTCCAAAGTAATGGGTTCTGCACTGATAGCAACATTCTGTTTTCCAACTGTCCCTCTACCCCTTTCACCTTTACTTTTCTCTACTTCCGAAGCTTCTATACTAAAATAACCTTCA
>CAZPTJ010000243.1:0-5133 GCA_964589085.1 uncultured Flavobacteriaceae bacterium
ATTGTCGCACAAAATCTCGAAGACAAAGCCTTATTAACCAAAAGTGAAGTTCGCGAAATTATTGTGGAAGGTGGTCGAGCACGTTTACGTCCAGTAATCCTTACGGCAATTACGACGGTGCTTGGATTAATACCACTAGCTATAGGAATCAACATTGACTTCTTCTCTTTATTTTCAGAATTTGATGCTAAATTTTACATCGGTGGAGACAATGTAATTTTCTGGGGGCCTTTGGCTTGGGCAGTTATCTATGGCTTAATCATAGCGACTTTCCTTACTTTGATCATTGTTCCTCTACTCTTCTATATCATATACAGTATTAAAATCTATTTCAGAGGACGTCGTGCAAGGCAAATTACACAAAATGAGGTTATTCCTGAGCCTATTTTAGGAGGGTTACAACCTGCATTAGATGGAAACATAAGTAGTACAGGACAATCTATTTCTGATCATATCATAGACGATGAGTAGTTAACAGTCAATTATACTATTATAAAACGCCCAACAAGAATTTGTTGGGCGTTTGCTTACTTAGATATATCATAAATATAACTACTGATTTTCATTAGCTGGAACGGGAACCGCCATTGGTACTGCATCACCTGGTCTATCATTTGGCAATTCAGATATTCTTCCAAAACGTCTGACATCTATCCACCTATGACTTTCTCCAAATAAGGAATATCGTCTTTGGAACAAAATTTCATCTTCCAATGCTTCAGAAGTGGTTGCCCCTGTGTAATCTCCAATCCCTGCGGCATTCCGTATCACATTAATCGCATTAACAGCAACAATCGGATTAGTCGACATATTAGCCTCAGCAAATAATAAAATAAGTTCTTCATTTCTAATAATAGGTACATTATCTACATTAGATTGATAAATAAATACATCATGCGTTCCTATTAAACCTGAAGCTTCTGTTGGCTCATCTCGCAAAACTACTTTATTGAATCTAGTATCATTTGGAAGGGCATCATCTATAAAACTAGCATGCGCTACTCTAACTATAGCCGTTTGATTTAAGGCAACAAACAAAGGGTTAGCTAAATCTGCCCCTGCCAAAGAAAAGGTATGATATACTCCTGCTGTTAAATCTCCATTAATATCTATAAAGGAATTATTTAAAAGTGCAATAACATTAGGATAATTACCTCTATATGCTTCAACACGAGCTGTTAAAGCTCTATTAAACGATAAAAATCCTGAAGGAGTATCAAAACCTGTAAAGCCAGAACTTAGTACAAAGGGAAAACTATCTCCTCCAGTCGCTAAATCTGAAGCTGCTGCTTCTAAAAGGTCGAAAACCTCCGTTAAGGCTTCTGTTTCACTTACAAAAGGCCCTAAATTATCCGGATCGGTAACATCAACACGTATACCGTTAGAAAATTGATTATTAGTTAACATCAAAAGCTCATGCGCTCTCAACGTATTGAGTACACCTCTTGTGGCAGCTATTTCAGCATCTGAAAAATCTGCTGTCGTATTAGCCAATCCTTCTAAAGACAGCAGAATATTTCGAAGATTTGCATATCTGGCATTCCAAGGAATTGTAGTATAAAAGGTATTATTGTCCAAATTGGCAGTAACCACATCAGCTTCAAACCTTGGATCTGAACCGGTTAGAAAATAATATTCCCGACCAAATATACTTTGTACGTCAACTTGTGTAGCTAGTCCTACACGCATATCTGACAATATACCCGATATGGTTTGAGGTAATTCTCCTCTCGATAAATCACTGGAAATTGATTCTGTGCTCGCCCCATTTAAACTTCCAATATCATCTAAATCACATGATACCATAGACAGTGTACTGACTATGAATATCATTAGGTTAAATTTTATATATTTTTTCATTGTATTCATGTTTTAGTATTAAAATTGAGCAGATAGATTAAACACATATCTTTTTGAAGATGGGAAAGGGGTCACTTCTACACCGGTAGAAAGGCCGTTTCCTCCAAAATTAGATACTTCAGGATCATAACTATTGTAATCAAAAATATTAATTAGATTTCTTCCTGAAAAGCCTACACTTACGCTGGTTACGATATTATTAAACCAAGATTCCAGAGCTTTTTTAGGAATGTTATAATTCAATCCAACTTCCCTTAGTCTTAAATATGAAGCGTCTTCAACAAAAGGTGCTGCATTACCTGCAAAAAGACCATTATTAATTCTAAATTCTCCATTTGGAATATTAGGATCAAAATCAAAATCATCAAAATCAGCACTGGTGCCTCCAAAATCTGATAACAATTGTGTTAAATTGATATTATCTCCTCCACTTTTCCAATGCCAAAGGAACGATAGCGTAAAGTCTTTATATCTAAAATTATTACTAAACGTCAATTGAAAATCTGGCTCAGTATCTCCTAAGACCGAAACTGGTGTTCCAGGGCCCGTTGTTCCAACAATTTGAGTAACACTTGCGCCTTCTTCTATTTGGAATTGTCCCAGGCTGTTACCAAATCCGCCTAAATTAAAAGTTGGCACATTTAGTTCTGTAACTTCGGATCTATTTCTAAACCATCTCACATTTGCATTCCAGCCAAAGTTATCCTCTTCAAAAATATTGGCATCAAGACTAATTTCAAAACCTCTGTTTCGCAGTTCTCCTCCATTTTGAGTCTCCGTAGTAAATCCAGTCGAAGGTGCAATAAAAGCATTTAATAGAAGGTCTTCGGCATTTTTTTCGTAATACGTAAATTCCAGAGACAATCGATTATTTAAAAAACCAGTATCAAAGCCTAATTCCAATTCCTTATTCCGTTCCGGTTGTATACTAGGATTCCCTCTTACGGGTGGCACTACGATACCCACATTTCCATCTATCAAGGTATTGTTAAAAAGTGTAAACAAGGATCCAAAAGCAGCAAATGTACCCGCCTCTCCATAGGCTGCTCTTATTTTAAGGCGATTAATTCTAGAATCTTCATTCCAGAAGTCAAATTTATTTAAGTTGACGGCAACTGAGCCTTTAGGATAATAAAAGAATTCATTAGCATCTCCATTATTGGTAGATTTATCACCCCTTATACCAATTGTTCCAATAATCTTATCTTGATAATTAACTTCTTCCTGTACAAAGAAACCAAAATCCTCCTGCTCTAATCTAAACTGATTGGTATTTACGTTTGCGCCCTGATCGACGTTAGTTTCTGAAGCGATTAAATCTGAGGCAATAACACCAACTGTATTTTGAGAAAACTGTTCATTTGTCGCTCCAGCTTGTGTCGTAAAGCTAAGATCATTTCCAGTAGTATAATTATGCACCAAAAAAGCTGAATAATTTGCATTACTGTTTGTTGTCGTTGTTATCGCCGTTAAACCATTTAACCCACCTTGATCCAATCTTTGAAATTGCAGTTCTTTTGGGAAAATCACGGTTCCCGTTTGCGTGAAATAATCTATTCCTGCTCTTCCTATAAATTTTAAACTTTGATTGGCGTTTCTAAATAGATTTACATCAACATTTCCACCAACTATAAATCTATTAACCCTTTCATTATTGGTCACCAAGTCTCTTGTTTGTAATGGGTTAGATGAATTATTGGGGTGATCTGGAAAATTCCCATCGGCATCTGGAAGTAAAAAATCAAAAGGTCTTGTCGCCGTTAAAGCAACACCTATCGTGGTTCCTGAATTATCATTATTAAAGAAGCCTCTATCGGCACTAGAGTTTATGTAATTACTGGATAATGATAATTTAATATGGTCGTTAAACTTATGGTCTAAGTTTAGCCTAACCGAAGATTTATCATATCCGGTATTTGATATGATTCCGTCTTCTTCATTACGGGTAATTCCGGCAAAAAACGAAGTTTTTTCTCCTCCTCCTGAAATATTAACATTCGTATTAGTTATAAACCCTTCTTCACCGAACAATAATTCTTCATAATCTATAAGTCGTCCAGCATCTCTAGCCGCTATAAATGCCGGCAAATCTGCCTCACTTACTCGATCTTCTGTAAAATTACGTTGCCCTTGTAATCGTATAATCTGATTAAAGCCTAAGGATTGTGAAAAATTCACTTTTGTCTTGCCCCGCTTACCTTTTTTTGTGGTTATAATCACAACTCCGGCGGCACCTCGAGATCCATAAATGGCAGCTGCCGAAGCCCCTTTTAATATTTCGATATTTTCAATGTCTTCAGGGTTGATATCTGCAATACGATTAGTCGCGTTATCTTGACTAGACGCATTACCCCCTCCTGCTGCTTGAGAAACAGCATTGAGTCCTCCTGAAGGGACACTTATGTTACTGATATAGACACCGTCAACAATGTATAAAGGTTGTGTATTACCAAAAATAGACGTTATTCCTCTTAATCTTACTGAAAATCCACCACCTGGTGATCCCGAATTGGAATTAATTAAAGCTCCTGTAAATTTACCACTCAAAGCACCATCAAGTGTTTGAGGAGGGGTGACTCCTGCCAATTCACTAGCTGAGACGGAAGACACTGCATTTGCAGCATTACTCCTTTTTATAGAAGTTGCCAATCCAGTAATAACTACTTCTTCCAGTGATTCTGCAGATACTTTCAGCACGATAGAAAGTGATGAGGCATCGGTCACTAATTGTTCTAAATCTTCAAATCCCAAGGAAGAAAAAATTAAGGTAGCTGGTAATGAATTTAGGTCGATAGTAAAATTTCCGTCTATATCTGTAATCTTACCATTGGTTGTTCCTTTCTCAATAACATTTGCAAAAGGCACAGGTAATCCTTGTTCGTCATTCACCGTTCCGGTGATCGTTGTTTGTGCTATTAAAAAACAAGGAAATGCATAAAACAGCAGCAGGAATATCCTGCGGCAATAAGTAATTTTTTTCATATTGTATGGTTTTAATAATTAAGTTGAAAATACACAAAAATCATCAACAATTATTAAGTTTTATTGAGAAAAAAATAAAGTTTATGTCTAATTATTGATTTTTATTTAAAATAGAGCGTGCAAATATGTCTTAAAAGCGCATTAATGCTTTTATTTGCATATTACGTTCATACTACATTATTAGTCAGTTTAATACGATTTGCACAAGGTATTTTTATAATTTTTATTTTTTCTTTACAGGAAGTTTCAATTCTCTTGAAAAACATCAAAAAATGTTTGATTTAGTATTGG
>CAZPTJ010000244.1:0-5128 GCA_964589085.1 uncultured Flavobacteriaceae bacterium
TATTTTATAAAACCAAAAGACATAAAACTTCATATATACGCTTATGAATGTCTTACTATTTTCAAATAACTAATAAACAATACATTAATAAATCTAAAAGTTATACTAAAATGCACCTAGCTCTCTTTGAAGATTTATATTTTTGTTAAAAAAATTACCATGAATAAAATATTACTTTATGTTGGTTTGTTTTTACTATCAACAATCACCTCATTTTCCCAATCTGCTATTCCGCAAGGCAGTATGCGTATGGTACGCCTAGATGTAGGAGAACGAACAACGATTATTAGAAACTTTACAGATAATCCTTCAGTACCTTTTACAGCTGGAAGATGGTGCAATCAACCATCCTATCCTAATTTTAATATTCCTGTTATAGATCCAAATACTCAGGATGAATTTGATTTTTCAGTTGTCAACTTAAATTTACCAAATGCTACTAATTTTGAATTGGGTGTTTATCGTTCGTCAGGTTTTGGAAATCCAAATAATATTTTAGATTATATATCTGTAGGTGGAAGTAATATACAACCAGGTAGATCTGATACAGCTGCCGATGCTGGCATCTGGCCTGATGATGGGTCTTTTGTAGCCAATACTACAGCAACTTCTATACTTCGCTTTGTAGGTAATGGCGATGATTTCGGCCCTACTTTTTGGCGAGTTGATAATGTAAACCCTACAGCAAAAATAGTATGGGATGCCTTTGAGACTCCGGACAATGAAGTCGTTGGAACTTCGGAAACGTTCAATATCCCTGTTGTTAATCTAGGAAATGGTGTCTTAACGATAACTGCCATAAATTTCTCAGGAATAAACCCTGAAGATTATGTATTAGATCCAAGTGTAACATTACCCATTAATATTCCTGTAGACGGACGTATGGATGTTCCTGTTATATATACGCCTCAAGCTTCAGGAACACGTGAAGCATCTATGGATTTTACCAGTAATACTTTTGCTGGACCCAACAGTGTAGATTTAGGGCCAGTGGAAGCTATACTTTGTCCTACAACGACGTATATAGGAAGTGGTGTTTGGGATAATGGTGATCCAACTATTGGTAGTACAGCTGTGATCGCGGCTGACTATAATACTGGAGATCCTGGATTGGGAAGTATTACAGCTTGTCAGTTAATTATAAATAGTGGTACTACGCTTACTATCGGTGATGCAGATTTTGTAAGTATTTTAAATGATATCACTATTAATGGAACACTGACAATTGCTAATGCGGGAAGTTTAGTACAAACAAATACTAGTACGCGCACGGTCAATAACGGTAGTATAACTGTCGAAAAGTTGGCACAGGCCTTAGACCCCAGAGATTTTGTAATCTTAAGTAGTCCAATGTCTGCAGAAACCCGGAGTAATGCCTATAGTTCTGCGGATCGTGTATTTGGTATCACTTCAAGTAATTTCATTCCAAATACAGCTGTAGATGATGCCGGTTTCTCCATCAATTTTATTGATGATGACGGTGACTATCTTAATAGTGCGATTACTAATTTGAATGTGGGTACTGGTTATTTAGTATTTCCTCAAGCCGTTACAGCATCCAGTCCAGTTGATTTTGTACATACCTATAGTCAAGGAACATTAAATAGTGGAAATATTAATGTCCCGCTTAACTATAATGGCCCCGCTACTGAAAATAACTTTAACGTCCTTGGAAACCCATATCCTTCGGCAATCGATACCGATTTATTTATAGATCGTAATGATGCTATAAATGAGGTATTCTTTTGGGATCATCTTACCGACCCCTCTGCCGATGTACCTGGTTTTAATACTTTAAACTTTACTATGGATGATGTATCTATACGCAATAGTGGCATGGGTATCCCTTCTGTAAACGGAACTGCACTCTCTGCTCCAGGGCAGTTTATGGCTTCCGGTCAGGGATTTGGTGTTATAGGTTTGCAAAGTGAAGCGGGAAATAATACTCCGGTAGTTTTTTCCAATGCGCTGCGTACAACAGGGAATAACAATGCTGTTCGTTCTAACTTAGGTGGCAGTGCAAATAAACTCTGGCTGCGTATGGAAAACAGCACATATGCTATAGGAAGTACTATAGGAATTTCATTTGGTATAGAAGGAGGATCTCCGCAAATAGATTCTGGTTTAGATACAAAACGTTTGAATACGTCTATAAATTTATTTTCTACAACTGAAAATGGAGAACAATTGGCTATACAAGGACGTGAGGCTTTTGATGATGGTATAGAAATAGATTTGGGAATGGCCAGTGTGATTCCTGAAGAAGAACTATTTACAATAAGTATTAGTCAATTGGAAGGTATTGCTTTAGAGAATACTCCCGTTTTCCTTATTGATCAGTTATTAAATACAATTACAGATTTAAAATTGAGTGACTATAGCTTTATTGCAGGTGAAGGTGTACAGGCAAATCGATTTACGCTGGTCTTTGAAGAAACCCTACTTAGTACAGAAGACGGAAGTCTTGAAAATCAAGTGAGCATCTTCCCGAATCCTACAACAGATCAGATAACACTAGCTTATACAGGTGCCACTCCATTGACTCAAGCTTTTATTAGTGATACGAATGGAAAAATAATCAGAGCATTGGATTTAAGCAGCTTTAACGGTCAACAGCGTGTAGATGTAAGTACGATGGCTCAAGGGATCTATTTTATACAAATCCAGAGCGGGACAGGAAGTGTGGTGCAAAAATTACTGATTCAGTAATGTAATTCACATAGTATTATTGAAAAATAAAAAGGGTGTTTTTACAGAAAACACCCTTTTTATTTTTATACGATTAAATTCTTATTGTTTTAAAATCTTTAACACCTCTGTAATTCCACCAGATTGAATATTGACAAAATAAATACCTTCTGCGACAATATTTCCATGAGTATTTGTTCCATTCCAATGCAACTCCTGTAAACCACTACGTCGATCATTTATTAAAGTTTGTATATGTCTACCTTGAATATCAACAATATCCACACGAACGGCTGTTTCATCAGGTATATTAAAGGAGATCGTTAAGGCATCCTGAAAAGGGTTTGGAAATCCACTTCCGTTAATTATCGTTTCCAATTCATCTATATCCAATACAATATCCGGAAGAATACGGGTATAGTAAACATCTTGTTCTCCATTGACTGTATTTGCCCAGGCTAAATGGGCGCCTTCATCATCTGATACCATATCCATATATTCTCCTATTTTATCTTGCTGTGGATATCCAATATTTGGATCAAAAGGGATGGATAGTGGTATATTTTCTGACCAGGTCGTCCCCTGATCTTCTGAAAAAGAATAGTACAACACCGAATCATTTGTTCCGTCAGGCGCATCGCGCGAGTCCAGCCAAGCGGCATCAATACGTCCATTGGGTGCAACCGACATTGTACCTAACCATTGAAAAGCAGTTACGCTTTCATCTGTATTAATACGTATTGGATCATCAAAAGTCAATCCACCATCGGTACTTCTTGCAAACATAAAGTCACCAGGGTCATTGTTAGAAAAACGATTGACTGATGCTGCCAAATACACATTTCCTGCCCCTACTCCATTAGACACGTCTACATCTATCCAAGCCTGACCTAAAAGACCAGCAGGATTAACGGGTACACCAGCATCTAATTGTCCATCTAAATTGACATTCACTCCATTTTCCCATATAATCGTTTCATCAGGATTTTGTGCGTTTAAGGAACGATAGACTACAAAATCACTTCCGTTTGTCCCTGTTAGATAAAGTATCCCTTCTGCATTTACCGCTAAAGTTCCCCAAAAGGGATCTTCGGGCACTTCACTGCAATCATCATAACTTAAGCTATTATCAGTTGTGCGTATAAATGCACCATCACAGGTAGTAAAATTCTGATTCCAATGCGCATAAATGTTATTTTGTCCTATACCATTAGTACGATCTACACGCATCCATTGTTTATCACCTCCTCCAGCAGGAATTGGATTTTCCCATACGACTCCTCCATCCCGTATGGCAAAAACATCACAGGCAAAAGTACTTTGCAGGCTATTGTAATAAAAATTACCATCGGCATCAAAATCCAATACCGGATCTGACCTAAAATTGCCCGGATCGAGTACTCCTGGAAAAGTCCAGGTCAATCCGCCATCCAAAGAATATCCATAACCCGCCTGTCTAAAATTACTACTTACGGTATCAAATTGTCGCCAACCGATAACTATACGATCCGGATTGGTAGGATCCACGGCTATGGAAGGTTCGTTTGCCGCATCTCCCAACAAATTATTCCCATCGGAATCAACATTTACCTGGGTGGTAAAAAAATTAGTCTCTTCTGCCCTATAGCCTGGACTACGTTGCATTGTGGATCTCTCTACAGCAATATACTCGTCTCCTTGTACCTCTTGGTGCATATCTTGCAATTGACTATTTTGGGTAAAACCGGTATATCCTAAAAAAAATACTCCCAGCATAATCATTGATATATGTATTTTATTGAAGCTAGTCATAGGAAGGTTATTTTATTAATATAATCTACTGAAATTTAAAAAAATTGCGTATAAAAAGCGTAGTATTTCTGTTTTCTAAAAGTACTAAAAAAGTAAAACCATCAAAAGCAAAACTCCTGATTGGTTTTCAGTTTGCAAAAAACGATATTCTTTTCAAATATCGTTTAGACTCATATACTTTCCATAGATTTTATGGACATATAGCTAAATCAATATAAAATGGCATATGATATTTTATATCAATTTAGCTATACTGTAATTAATTATCTAAAGAAGAAAAGATCATCTTCCATATATGTAACGTAAAATGATCTCTTCCATTTTAAATTGCATAATCTAACAATCTGTTCTCTATATACAATAAATTACCCTTGTATAGTTCAGGAACCTTCTAGAACATCGTCTCTGCGTACAGCGAAAAGGATATTGTATTCATTGATTTTAATTTCATAAACTGAATCTTATAACAAATCTAAACTAGTTAATTCTCTATCAGATTTTATATACATCTTAAATATTTATCCCTTCGTCATCATTGTTTCCGTCATCATCATTTTCATCATCATCGTTGTCATAGTCATTGTCATCATCTTCATTACAAGCATCAATTCCAGCTTCAATAGCTTCTTCTAATTCTTCCTGATTATTA
>CAZPTJ010000245.1:0-5113 GCA_964589085.1 uncultured Flavobacteriaceae bacterium
GTAAAAGACATTTTTGGCTTCAAATTTGATGACTTTACTTTAGAAAACTATAATCCGCATCCACATATCAAAGGTGTGGTTGCTGTTTAAAACAAAAACCAAAATGAAGAAACTACTAATCATTACCCTACTTTTTGTTGGGGGAGTATCCTTTGCACAAGAAGGCGTTACCTTAAATCGTTCCAGAACATTAATCCTAGAAGAAGTTCCTCCCACCTGGCCAGGTTGTGAAGGGAGTATTAACCAAAAAAATAATTGCTTCAGACAGAAACTGGCAAATCATATTATAAGAGGATTTAAATTTCCTGCAAATCATAAAAAAGGGACTCGAGTAGTCGTAGACCTTCTTATCAATAAAGAGGGAAAACCAGAAATTACAAGTATTGAGGGTGGTACTACTGCCTTACAAGAAGAAATACGTAGTAAAATCTTGTCAATGCCAGAGGTAGAACCCGGGCATTCGGGAGGCACTCCTCAAATTAGGGAATACAAACTTCCTATTACGTTTTAAATAAGAAACATACAAAGATCACGCTCTCTCATCGTACTATTGTTTTTAACTCATAATATGTTGGGGACAAACCACAAATTCGAACGACAGCTTGAAAGAAGTGAAAATTATTGAAATCAATGATGATCATTCAAGTAAAATATCAGATGTTCCTTATGCCGTAATTTAAAATGTTCCAGTTTATCCAGGCTTTACGGGCAACGATAATCTGTCTTTGAAAAACTGCATGTCGGAAAAGATTTCGGATTTTGTAAATAGAAACTTTGAAGTAAAGAAAGTTTCAAAAGATCTTAAAGAGGGTGTTATTTATCGAATTTTTGTAAGCTTTAAAATTGATAAGCAAGGTAAGATTGTTAATATAAAATCCAGAGCGCCTCATCCGGCTTTAGAAAAAGAAGCCATTCGCGCTATTAAAAAATTACCTCAGGTAGAACCAGAACGTCAAAAAAGAAAAGTTGTCGGAGTACTATATTCTTTACCTATTACTTTTAAACGACAATACATCTTCTAAGAAAAGTACTTAAATAGACCCTTTAACGAAGCATTAACGAAAATAGATTTTCGCAAAAGCAGAAAAAATATAACTTTGAGAGTGACTTAGACAAGTCACTCTTTGTATTATGACTACTACACAAACATTACTAGACTTCTTTCAGGAAACCAGAACCTATTCAGAAACTTTATGTAAACCACTGCAAATTGAAGATTATGTAGTGCAACCTATAGTCGATGTATCACCGCCCAAATGGCATTTAGGACATACCACCTGGTTTTTTGAAGAATTTATTTTAAAAAATCACAAGAAAGGATACACCTTATTTAGTGAAGACTTTGCCTTTGTATTCAACAGCTATTATGAAAGTATAGGTAAACGTGTAGTACGGACGGATCGCGGCAATTTATCACGTCCTACTGTAGATCAGGTTTATGCCTATCGCACATATGTCACCGAGGCACTCTGCGAATTGTTGCAACAAGAAGTCGAAAATGAACATCTAGTAAAATTGACAACTATAGGCATTCATCATGAAAAACAACATCAAGAACTTTTACTGACTGATATTAAATACATCCTCGGAAACAACCCTTTAATGCCCGTTTATAATACGGAACATACAGAATATAGTACTATTCAGAACGACAATAGCTGGACAACCATTTCAGAAGGTTTGTATGAAATTGGTCATAACAATGATGATTTCTGTTATGACAATGAATTAGGCAGACATCGTGTCTTTCTTAGTGAATACCATATTTCCAACACCCTGGTGACTAATGGAGAGTATCTTGAGTTTATTAAAGATAAAGGATACTCAAAAGCACTACTATGGCATGCAGAAGCCTGGGACTGGGTACAATCACAACAGCTTAAATCTCCTGAATACTGGCATGAAATAGATGGCGAGTGGTATTATTATACCCTGGCTGGATTACAGAAAATAGCTATGAAGGCACCGGTAACACATCTCTCCTATTATGAGGCTTTCGCCTTTGCGCAATGGAAAGGATTACGTCTTCCTACCGAGTTTGAATGGGAAGCTGCTAGCTCTCAATTCAAATGGGGTCAACGCTGGGAATGGACAGAAAGTGCCTATCTACCCTATCCGGGATATACTAAAGAAGATGGTGCCTTGGGTGAATATAACGGAAAATTCATGGTGAATCAAAAAGTACTTCGTGGTGGATCAATTGCCACTCCTGCCAATCACACTAGACATACCTATCGTAATTTTTTTCATCCACAATTGCGCTGGCAGTATACGGGATTACGCCTAGTCAAATAAATTAAAATAAGTTTCATGCCAACCACTATACAGACAACAACAGCTTTTGAAAAAGAAGTTATGGAAGGACTTACGACTTCTCCCAAACACCTTTCTTCAAAATATTTTTATGATGATATAGGTGACACCATTTTCCAGAAGATTATGGCCATGCCAGAATACTACCTCACCGATTGCGAATACGAGATTCTAGATACCTATAAAGAGCGCTTCCGCGAAATTTTTAGTGAGCCAGAAGGATTTGACCTTATGGAATTGGGAGCTGGTGATGGAAAAAAAACAAAGCTACTTCTTAAGGAATTTGATTTAAATAATACTGATTTCACATATTTTCCAATAGACATTAGTCAACACGTATTGGATGAATTGGAAGCGACAGTACATCAGGAATTACCTAATGTCCATATTCAAACAAAACAAGGCACTTATTTTGAAGTTCTTGAAGCCATTGCCAGATTCAACTCCCGTAAAAAGGTAATCTTGTTTTTGGGATCTAACATTGGTAATTTATTACATCCGCAAGCTGTAGACTTCCTTCAAAAGATCAATCAGGCGATGAATCCTGAAGATCTTTTATTTATAGGATTTGATCAAAAAAAGAATCCTCAAACTGTTCTTGATGCCTATAATGATCAAACAGGGATAACTGCGGCATTCAATAAAAATATTTTACATCGTATCAACAAGGAATTAGGCGGCAATTTTGATGTTGATCAATTCCTACATTGGGAGGTATATGACCCCGAAACAGGAACAGCAAAAAGTTATTTGGTTAGTAAAATAACTCAAGAAGTAAACATTGCTGCCTTGGATCTTACGATATTCTTTAATGCCTGGGAAACCATACATACAGAAATTAGTCAGAAATATGATGATGAAGTCGTTTCCTGGCTGGCTAAAGAAGCGGGCTTACAAATTACAGATCAGTTTGCTGATAGTAGAAACTTTTATAAAAATTATATTTTTCAAAAATCTTAGGTTTTTAGAAAATGGACACTCTATTTTTCTGAGAAATATTAACGTCAACCCGTTTTAATAAAATTCAAAATTACAGTATACAATTTTTTATAAATTTCTCGTTGTATTAAAAGTCACTAACCCTATGCTTTTAATTAAGACGCTATATCTTTTTCTATTTCTTTTCATAAGTATTCCTCAAGTATGCAACGCCCAAAAAATAATAGAATTACCCATCGAAACAGTAAACGGTTATGGTGGATTTACTCGTTGGACAAGCACATTAGAATGGAATACTATCTACCCCGGTATTTGGAGTAAATTTAGAATTGAAACAAAAGGGCTTCCTTCTCATTGGATAAAATCCAATGTCATTATGGAGATTTTGGATCACGATCAATTCTTTTTTCAAAACCTGAAACAAGGAAAAATTACTTCCGAGGAGTTTAACCATCTAGTAGAAGGATATGATATGCAGATTGTTCCTTCAAAATTAACAGATAAACCTATAGACTGCTTTATTCATCTAGCCATAGGAAAAACAGAGACTGGGGCTATTGAATACATTATTGACACTAATAACAATCTTGATTTCAGTGATGAAAAAATACATATACCACTACCCGAAATGTATAAAATCACAGATACTCATATTCAGAATGCTTTTCCGGTAAACTATCAATTATACTTAAATGACAAGGTCAGTGATCTTACTATGGATGTTATTGTAAGCAATAGTAAGAATCCGGAGAAAGATGGGTTAAAATATAATTTCCCACATCATTATAGAGCATATTTGAATGGCAAACCTATATACATAAGTTCATGGTTTAGAGGGCCAGCCATTTCCAAATCATCTATCAGACTCACCATAGAACAATCAGAAAATCCTTTTGATGCATTTGAAAAGAATACCATTTTTGATTTCTACGGAAAAAAGTATAAAAATCTTGGGATTGATCTTGAAAAAAATGTTTTGAAACTAGAAGAAGTTGAAGAGAAAAAAATTATCTATTCTGAAACTCCTGGTTTTTATTTAAACCCTTTTGAAAATCTAAAGGCATTTCAATCTGAAAAAACAATCTCATTACAAGATTATAAAGGACAATTATTATATGTAGAGTTTTGGGGCAGTTGGTGCAGACCTTGTCTCGAAGAAATACCTTTTTTAATAAATGCCTACAATAATACAAATCGAAAAGAGGTGTCTTTTTTAGGGATAGCATTTGATGAATCCCCCCAAACGTTGAAAAGAGTAATAGATAAATACGACTTACCTTGGGATCAGGTTCTTGATAAGAATAATGAACTCAAAAAATCATATAATGTTACGGGTGCTCCTACTTCATTCTTAATTGACAAAGAAGGTAAGATTATTGCAAAAAATATAAGAGGCGAGCAATTGCTGGAAACCATCAAAAACGCATTAAAAAAGCCGTAAATTTTATAAAACACATTTAAATCAATAAGGCATGAAAGCAATTTGGAACGATACTATATTGGCAGAAAGTGATGAAACCATTGTTGTTGAAGGCAATCATTACTTCCCACAAGATAGCATTAAAAAAGAGTTTTTTAAACCCAGTACAACACATACTCATTGTCATTGGAAAGGGCAAGCACATTATTATACTATTGACATTAACGGTCAACAAAATACTGATGCTGCCTGGTATTATCCTGAAGTTAGTGCCTTAGCTAAAAGTATTAAAAATTATGTTGCCTTCTGGAAAGGGGTCCAGGTTACGGAATAAATAAAACCGTCTGCCCTCAAATCAAACAGAATGTTTCTGTTAGATTTAAGATTCTTTTAAAGCTCTAGTAAACAGTTTTCTACTGCTGCAAACTCATTCCAGATATA
>CAZPTJ010000246.1:0-5107 GCA_964589085.1 uncultured Flavobacteriaceae bacterium
AAGTTATCTATAAATGTGTTATTACGATAACTTAGGCTAATTCTTTTAGCTTTTGTTGGAGTACTTTAATCTGATCTCTCATTTTTGCGGCTTGCATAAAGTCCAGTTCTTTGGCAGCGGTTTCCATTTGTTTTCGGGTAGCTCGTATTTTCTTTTCGATCTCTGGTCTGGTTAGGTACTCTTGTGTTTCTTCAGCGGCAAGATTAATTAGATTTTCAGCTTCAAGGGTATAAGTTTGCTTTCGCGTAAGCGCATTATCCAGCGATTTTTTGATCGCCGTTGGGGTCATATTATTTTCCGTGTTATAGGCTATTTGCTTCTGACGTCTGTATTCTGAGGCTTCAATAGTCTCTTTCATACTGCGAGTAATCTTGTCTGCATACATAATGGCTTTTCCATTGATATTACGTGCGGCACGTCCTATCGTTTGTGTAAGGGAGCGATTACTACGTAAAAAACCTTCCTTGTCAGCATCCAAAATGGCAACAAGCGAAACCTCAGGAAGGTCTAACCCTTCCCGTAATAAATTTACTCCAACGAGTACATCAAATAAACCTTGACGTAAGCCTTGCATGATTTCTACACGTTCCAGTGTATCAATATCAGAATGGACATAGCGTGTTCTCACATCAATACGAGTAAGGTATTTTGTTAACTCCTCTGCCATACGTTTCGTCAGTGTAGTGACGAGTATCCGTTCATCACGTTCTACCACTTTATTGATTTCTTCGATAAGGTCATCGATTTGATTCAAACTAGGGCGAACCTCAACAATGGGGTCCAATAAGCCCGTAGGACGGATAATCTGTTCGATATATACCCCTTCCGTTTTTTGAAGTTCATAGTTGGCAGGTGTCGCCGAAACATAAATGACCTGATTCTGTAGACTTTCCCATTCTTCAAATTTTAATGGACGATTGTCCATAGCAGCTGGTAATCGGAAACCATACTCCACCAGATTTTCTTTACGACTACGATCACCACCATACATCGCCGAAACTTGAGAGGCAGTAACATGACTTTCATCAACAACCATCAAATAGTCATCAGGAAAATAATCCAGTAAACAGAAAGGACGAGTTCCTGGTTCGCGTCCATCCAGATAACGGGAGTAGTTCTCAATACCAGAACAGTACCCTAACTCACGGATCATCTCTAAATCAAAATTGGTACGTTCTTCTAGACGTTTGGCTTCCAGATGTTTCCCGATATCTCTGAAGTAATCAACTTGCTTGACCATATCTTCTCCGATGCTATTTATGGCATTTTGTAGAACATCGGGAGAGGTGACAAACATATTTGCAGGATAGATACGTAATTGTTCATATTTCTCAATTACTGAACTCGTTTGCGGATCGAAAGCTTCTATTTCTTCAATTTCGTCACCAAAAAAATGAATTCTGAAAGCAATATCTGCATATCCAGGATAGATTTCTACCGTATCTCCTTTAATCCTGAAATTCCCTCTACGGAATTCTGCTTCTGTACGACTATATAGTGCCTGTACTAGTTTTTTAAGAAGCATTGTTCTCGCAATGACCTGATCACGTTTGATTTCAATAACATTTTTTTGAAATTCAACAGGATTCCCAATACCATAAAGACAGGATACAGATGCCACAACCAATACGTCCCGACGCCCTGAAAGTAGGGAAGAAGTGGTACTCAAACGCATTTTTTCAATCTCTTCATTAATAGAGAGATCCTTTTCTATATAGACACCAGAAGTAGGGATATACGCTTCAGGTTGATAGTAATCGTAATAGGACACAAAATACTCTACTGCATTTTCAGGAAAAAATGCCTTGAACTCACTATACAATTGGGCAGCAAGTGTTTTGTTATGTGCTAGAACCAATGTGGGTTTTTGAGTACGCTCCACGACATTTGCTACTGTAAATGTTTTACCACTTCCTGTAACACCCAACAACGTCTGATACGGTTCATCAGCATCGAGCCCTTTTACTAAAGCATCGATGGCCTGTGGTTGATCTCCTGTTGGTTTAAAATCTGATTGGAGTTTAAATTTCATAACATTTTGTATGCTGCAAAATTAATGATTTGCTGTGTGGAATTTGTGATTTGGAATTTGAAAGTTGTAATTTGCGATATGTTTAAATGGGTACTCAGTATTAGGCATTATTTTGAGAAGAATGGCTTTTATGTGTCTTCAAGACTAGCTGATCGTTTGGGTATACGCGCCAAGAATGTACGTCTATTTTTTATATACCTCTCTTTCGCTACGCTGGGTGCAGGCTTTGCAGTCTATCTTACATTGGCATTCTGGTTAAAACTCAAAGATTTTGTGTATACCAAACGTACTTCTGTCTTTGATTTATAAGAATGTTTCAACTATTAAAATCAAAAATATATATTGCCATTATTCTATTGGGAGTTACACTGCTCATTGGAATTTTCGGATATCGTTTTGTTGCTGATTATAGCTGGATAGATGCCGTGTATATGACGGTCATCACCATTACTACTGTAGGTTTTGGAGAGGTAACTCCCCTAACTACCGAAGCCAAAATTTTCACTATTTTTCTTATCTTAAGCAGTGTGGTTATTGTGGGTTTTGCGCTTACAGTGATTACCGAATATATTATTAATCAAAATTCTTATTCTAAACTAAAAACAAGACAAGTGCAGAAGAAAATACATGAAATGAACGATCATATTATTGTTTGTGGATATGGTCGTAACGGGAAGCAGGCAGTTGAAAAGTTAAGAGCTTACAATAAGCCTTTTGTTATTATAGAGAAAGATGAGGAAGTCGTAACACGATATAGTAGTGATAAAATTTTATTTGTAAAGGGGAATTGTAATGAAGATGAGATGTTGATTAAAGCCGGCATAGAACGTGCCTCAACGTTAATAGTGGCCTTACCGGATGATGCAGACAATCTATTTGTAGTATTAAGTGCACGTCAATTGAATAAGGGATTAAAAATTATAAGTAGGGCAACTGTAGATACCACGCAAAAGAAATTAAAACTCGCAGGAGCAGATAATGTAATCATGCCAGATCGTATCGGAGGTGACCATATGGCTTCACTGGTTGTAGTTCCTGATTTGATAGAATTTCTAGATAATCTGGCCGTAGTAGGAGAAGAAAATAGTATTAATGTTGAAGAAATCTGTTTCGACAACATTTCACCAGATGGTGTGTCCATTACGATAAAAGATATCAATTTAAGACATAAAACGGGATGTACCATTATAGGGTATAAATCTGCTGATGGAAAGTATCTCGTAAATCCGGATGCAAATATGAAATTGGAATTGGGTTCAAAACTTATTGTTCTGGGTAGACCAGAACAGATTATGAAACTCAACAAAACCTATGATCTATAGAATTGACGTTAATTATTATAGGCTTTACTTTGATTAAGAGTCATTTTTTTTATCTTGTGCAGCTGTTGTTCATATTAACCTAACAAAAACTAAATGATGAAGAAATATCTTCTTTTTATACTTAGTGTATTTACCACTTTGGGAGCATTTGCTCAGGAAAACCAGGAAGTCGGTTTAGATCAAAAAATTGATGAAGCGTTTCAACCCGTTTCGACATTCTTTTCTAAGATGATATTTTTTGAGATAGGAGGTATTCCTTTTGTACTTATTCTATTAGTATTTAGTGCATTGTTTTTCACACTTTATTTTGGATTTCCGAATATTCGATATTTTGGAAAGGCGATTAATGTGGTTAGAGGTAAATATGATGATGTTGAAGGTCATGGATTAGGAGACGAGGCTGCTGGAGTAGATGGTGATATCCCTGATACGATAAGAGATGAGAGTAAAGATGGGGAGGTAAGTCACTTTCAAGCACTGGCTACAGCTGTTTCTGGAACCGTAGGTAATGGAAATATAGCCGGTGTTGCATTGGCTATTGCCTTAGGAGGACCGGGAGCAACCTTCTGGATGATTATTTGTGGTCTTTTAGGAATGTCTACAAAATTTGTAGAATGTACGCTGGGTGTACAGTATAGAGATGTTGGCGAAGATGGGACCGTATATGGAGGGCCTATGTATTATTTGAGCAAAGGGCTTAAGGCTAAAGGGTTTGCTACATTAGGAAAAATTACAGCGGTATTATTTGCTATATTCTGTATTGGCGGATCTTTTGGAGGAGGAAATGCAGCACAATCTAATCAAGCAACTATAGTTCTCAAAGAAATGTTTAATCTTGAAAGTACCGGTGCAGGTTTCTGGATAGGTGTAATTTTAGCCATATTAGTGGGAATTATCATTATAGGAGGAATTAAGCGTATTGCCTCTGTGACTGAAAAAGTAGTGCCATTTATGGCCGTAATGTATATTGTGGCTTGTCTGTATATTATCTTAAGTAATTTTTCATTAATAGATAATGCAATCGGATTAATAGTAAGTGAAGCTTTTAGTCCTAAAGCAATAGGTGTTGGAGGTTTTATTGGTGTGCTTTTAGTAGGATTTAAAAGAGCTGCTTTCTCCAATGAAGCTGGTGCAGGATCGGCATCTATTGCACACTCGGCTGTAAAAACTAATTATTCTGCTAGTGAAGGTTTAGTTGCATTGTTAGAACCATTTATTGACACCGTAGTTATCTGTACGATGACCGCTTTAGTTATTATCATTTTTAATTTTGGAGGATTCTTTGAATATGGAGGCGATGGCTCTGGAGCGGTTCTTATAGATGGGGTTTCTTTTGAAGGAGCTGGAATTACCTCAAAGGCATTTGCCGAATACATACCGTATTCTAATATATTCTTAACCGTTGCTGTGGTTTTATTTGCAGTGTCTACAATGATCTCCTGGTCGTATTATGGACTACAATCTTGGAAATATTTATTCGGAAGAGGTAAAAGAGCAGATTTAGTATATAAAGTATTATTCTTAGTCTTTGTGATTATTGGAGCCTCAGCTAGTATGGGATCCATTTGGGATTTCTCGGATGCTATGATCTTTGCGATGGTATTCCCAAATATGATAGGATTATACTTCCTATTCCCTGTTGTTAAAAAACAGCTAATTAGATATTTTGATGCTATAAGAGCAAGTAAAGTATAATAATATATGAATAAACTAAAATCCCATTTTGCTTATGATCGACAAAAGCGGAGTGGGA
>CAZPTJ010000247.1:0-5096 GCA_964589085.1 uncultured Flavobacteriaceae bacterium
CCTGAATCATTACTGAATGTTCAGAAAAGCAAATAGATAGAATTTTTAACTCAATTAAAACCACAATGATGAAAAAACGTTTTTTCAGCACATCATTAGTAGTCTTATTAATGCTACTATTGATTCCTTCTTTTGTTTTAGGACAGGAAAGTATTGATCCTAATTATTTAAAGGAACATCTTCCTGCAAGTCCTGAAGCCGCCAATTTAGGAAGTTATGGAGAGATCGCCACCAATCCCTATAACGGGAAGGTGAATCTTTCTATCCCTATCCATCAAATAGATTTGGATGGCTTAAGTATTCCCATACAATTGTCCTATGATTCTGGAGGAATACGGGTCAGTGCAGAATCTAGTTGGGTAGGGATGAATTGGTCGCTTAGCGCGAATGCTGCTATTACCCGAAGTATTTTTGGCAACGATGACTTAAACGAAAATGAAATTATCAATAGCGATATATCAGCTTTTCCCTTTAATAATCAGACCTATGTTGCAGTAAGTAGTTCAGGTATTCCAAGTGTTTCTCTGGATGATGTCATTACAATGCAACAAAGTTATGATTCCGATATTCCGCCTCACGGAAAAGGAGATATGCAACCCGATATTTACCAAGTATCCTTATTCGGAAAGAACTATAAATTCCGTTTTAACAAACGAAATGGAACACGCAACATCCTTACCACTCACATTTTTGATAACCATCACGCTACAATCCTGTATAATCTACAAACACAAACCTTTACAATTGAGGATGATCGAGGATTTGTTTATGTATTTGCTACCAAGGATTATGCAGCATCGATGTCATCCACCCGTTCCAGTAATGCTAATCAGGGTTCATCTTCTATCAAAGAAGATACCATTGATGGTTTGCTTGATGATTTGAATCAAAGAGAGGATACTGCAATTACTTCCTGGCTTTTGGACAGCATTACCGCTCCTACGGGAGAGCAGCTTACATTTAGCTATGTGGAAGGCGCTCATTTTACCTATCCTCAGTATTCAGGTAGTGTGCGGTTTAGAGATAGACATATTTTTCCTGCTAATGATGCCTTTGGAGAAAATTATAATCAGAACAATGCCAAGTATACGACTTCGATGTCTATTGTTCACAGTAACTATCTATCCGAAATTTCTGGAGATTTTGGTCGTGTAATATTTAATGCTGTAGAAGATCGTCCAGATTTAATGACAGGTAATGATTTACTTACCAACTTTCCCGGTACTTTTACTGTCGGGGGATTTGTAGTAACCACTTTTACTAATACAGCAAATAATCTTGATAGTCGCCACGGGACGTCCTCAAATCCTGCAGGATGGTATCAGCATCTTGCTAAAAGACTCACTTCTATTGATATCAAAGATTACAATGATCAGGATGTTCGTCATATAAGCTTTGATCAAAGCTATTATGACAATAATAGACTGGGAGATGCTGATCAGGCGAAGTATTTGCGATTAAAATTGGATGGGGCTACCATAGAAGACAAGACCTATAGCTTTACTTATGAAACTCCCAATATGCTTCCGGCAAAAAATAGTTTTAAAACCGATTTCTGGGGCTTTTATAATGGAGCAAACAACACTTCTAATGTTCCGAGTATTGGTCGTTTTTGTACCAGTCCTTTAGGAGGTACTGTAGACCCATTAGGCCCTAAACAGGTATATTTTAATTTAAATGGCGCCGATCGTGGAGCAGATTTCTCCTTTGGTAATCGAGGTAATCTTATTAAAATTACCTATCCTACCGGAGGATCTTCAGCATTTGAATATGAAGGAAATCGCGCAGTGGTTGATGGTGCAACTCCCTATTTTGTTACAGAATATTTAGATAATGGCACAACTCCTAGATGGAATAATCTTATTGATGAAGATCAATATAAGTTCACCTACCAATATCTTAAGCATGCAGAAAGCCCTAGTTATAACTTCTTTGATTATCAGCACGAGGCTGGAAATACAACAAACACAACTCCAGTTAGTTTAAATATTCCTTTTCCCGTTGACAATATTGGACTCTTTCAGGCCGAAGGGGATATGGGGGTAGCAACATGGTCAGATACTGCCGCTGCATTTTTAGATGTTGCAAAGGTTTATGTCGAAAATATTAATTCAGGAACTATTTATGTTCTTTTATATTATGGAGATTGGCAAGATATTCCCGTTGGAGCTAATAATGAACAGCACATAGTTAAAAGTGTTGTCCTTCCTCCGGGAGACTATAGGATTAAAGATATTGTAACTCCTGAAGGTGCTCCTAATGTATATTTTATAAATAAAATTCTAACAATCAGTCAAACGGTTGCGGACACTAGTGATCCTAACCTTCCTCAGTTTGTTGAAGAATTCCCAATTGGAGGCTTACGTATCAAAACCATAACCAATATTGATAACAATGGGGCTTTTATTAATAAAAAACAGTTTGATTATAATTTTCAAGGGAATGATCTAGGGAATCTTTCCAGTTCAGGAAAATTAATGGATGACATTATTCATCATAGCAGAGGTGTTGGTTTCAGGTCATATACACCGACCTTCTGGATTGAAGGAAGACCAGGACAGAATGACGATAGCGGTTACGGCGTATCTATCACCTCAAATATGACGTTAAAACAAAGCCCTAATGCACAGGGCACTCATATCGGTTACTCTTTTGTACGAGAATATGCACTGGATAAAGATGATGCGATCTTATCCATTATGGACCGTTCTTATTTTAATGAGCCTAACAGTTATGAAAAGGATAACTATAATCATATATTTTATTGGAATCATACGTATCCTGCATCAGCTATAGAATATACCGAGGCTAGAAATGTATTAGTCTTGGGGATGGATCCAAGGCTTAGTTTTGAATACCTCAATGGAAATGTGCTCTCAGAAAAATATTTTGATTGTGGTGAAACCTTAGTGCGCGAAGTGAATACCGAGTATAAAACCTTGATTGTTAATCCCGATGATAATTTTTATGCAAGCTTCGCTGGATGGGGATATGTGCCTCCTCAGGCAGGAGAAAGTGAAAATCCATTTATGACTGATGATGTCAGTTATATTACCTATAAACAGCCTTTTTCTTATTCTCGTAAAGCCGTACCCTCCTATACGCAAACCATAGATTACTTATCTAACGGGCAGGTCTATACTGATCAATATTTCACCTACGATAATGTTAATCAAAACCTTATAGAAACAGAATCTATTGTCAGGGATGGAGAATCTACGGTCACAAAATATTATTACCCTTACGATCAGGAAGTAACAGGTATTGCAGGGGTATCTAATTTACTGGGAGAAAATCAACTATCACAGGTGGTAAAATCAGAAACTTTTTATAAGGATCAAAGATTGGGCACTACCCTGTTAAATTTTGCCGATAATACCAGTACCGGAAATAATGTACGGGTGACCAAAACACAAACAGCAAAAGGTTCAGATGCTTTGGAAGATAGAAAGCACTATGACCTCTACGATACCGATGGAAATGTGTTGCAAAGCCATTATGATGATGGAGCTACCATGAGCTATATCTGGGGGTATAATAACGAATATGTTATCGCAAAAGTAGAAAACATCACCTATGCAGACCTTGCTTTGTTAACATCAATATCCAACCTGCAAAACCTATCCAATGCAGACACCAGTCGTTGTTTAGGCGATGGGACTTGTAATGAACAAATCTTGCGTAATGCCCTAAACAACTTACGCGATGCATTGCCGAGTGATGCCTTTATGACCAGCTATACTTACGATCCTTTAATTGGGGTAACCAGTATTACAGATTCCAGAGGAGGGTCAGTCTATTACAGCTATGATAGCTTTGACCGATTGGAAGCGGTCTATGATCAGAATTATAAGCTATTTAGTAAGAACGAGTACAATATCACTCATGATCTGATTAATACCCTTGGAGAAGATGCTTTAGGAATTACTGAATGTGGCAGTACTGTCTCTGATGAGACAGATACTACTACTGGCGATGGTGACACAGGAGATGGCGATGGTGACATTTCTGATATTATCATTATAGGGTCTCGTATGGCAGATAATACCATGCTTAAAGACGGGATAAGCTATCCTGCTTTAAGTAATAGTATTGATCTTGTAGGTAGTCAGCCAAGTGGTTCACAGCTAACACTCTCTTACCAAGCCTTTCCGTATGGCGGATCAGGAAACCTGATGTATCGTTGGAAGCTTAAAGGAGGCACATTCTCCAGTTATTCTTCCAGTCCAAACTGGACAGTAGCATATGATTGTAGCTTATCAGGTATTGAAGTCATTTGTGAGGTCAAGGATATGGAGCTAGAGCTCACCGAGAGAACCCGATTAACCCACCAAGTATTGTGTAACAACTAAACAACAGCAGGATGAAAAAACTAATAATAATTATAGTATGTATGCTTCCTGTACTAGGTATTGGACAGACTACAACAGAAAATTATGTGAAGACTACTACATTTCAGGTAGAAACAGAAACCGATAATGTAGCAGACCATCAAAAAATAGAACAAATCATCTATTATGATGGTCTGGGTAGACCCAAGCAAACCATAGCGGTTCGTGCAGGAGGAGATAAACAACATATTGTTACTCATACCGAGTATGATGCCTTGGGAAGAAGCCCAAAGCAATACCTACCTTATGCTACTGCTCCAGAAATACATAATCCATTGGGATATACTACAGGTCAAAACCTCAAAACAGCTATAGGTAGTTTTTATGACACTCCTAAATATGAAAACACCCAAAACCCATATACTGAAATGCAGTATGAAGCCTCTCACTTAAATAGAGTCTTTCAACAAGCAGCTCCCGGTAATTCTTGGGCGATGAGTAATAACCATACAATTAAGTCTGATTATCAAACAAATCTTGGAGATGAAGTGTACTATTTTGATGTCAACTTTCAAGGGGGAAACATCACTGCCTCTCAACTCATCTATCGGGGGTTTTATGATCAGGGAGATTTACGCAAGAACGTAACTAAAGACGAAAACTGGACCAGTGGTGTTAATCATACCACCGAAGAGTATGTCAATAAACTGGGTCAGGTTGTACTCAAGCGTACCTTTAATAACAATCAGACCCACGACACCTATT
>CAZPTJ010000248.1:0-5045 GCA_964589085.1 uncultured Flavobacteriaceae bacterium
ATTATCATAACTGTTCGTTTTTTGATTGATGAATGATCCTCGGTTGATTATCGGGGATTTTTTTGTAAATTACTTTGAATAAGATGACCCCATTTATGGAAACCTATGCCATTTGCTATGTTAGCACTGCAACAAAGGGTATTGATCGGGATAAGATCCATGATCTTTTTAATAATTCCTGTCAAAAAAATATTGCACAGAGTATCTCTGGAATTCTATTGTATAACGAAGGAAACTTTATGCAAATTCTGGAAGGTACCAAGTCCCACCTTATGACATTATTTCAATCGATTAAAAAAGATTCAAGACATAATGATATCATTACCTTATTAGACAAACCTATACCCTATTCTTTATTTAAAGGTTATAATTCTGGATTTTCGACCATAGAAAATAATGAACATATCGAAAGTCTTAAAGACTATCTAAATCTATTAGAGTTTGTTGAGGATACCAATACAAGTTTCGTCGTTTCTGTTTTACATCGTTTTTTAAATACTATTTCTCCCAGACATTTTGTATTTTAAAATAAGTATTTTTGTGAGATCAAACATCTTCTCAAAATGTCTTCAAAACTTATTGCTCCTTCCGTACTCGCTGCAGATTTTGCAAATCTCCAACGTGATGTAGAAATGATTAACACTAGTCAGGCAGACTGGTTTCATATTGACATTATGGACGGTGTTTTCGTTCCTAATATTTCTTTCGGCATGCCCGTTTTAAGAGATATTGCAAAACATGCCAATAAAACTATTGATGTACATCTTATGATTGTCGATCCAGATCGATATATCCAAACTTTTGCAGATTTGGGAAGTTCAATTCTCACGGTACATTACGAAGCTTGTACGCATTTACATCGCAGTCTTCAAGCTATTAAGGCTACAGGAATGCAGGCAGGTGTCGCCTTAAACCCTCATACACCAGTACAACTATTAGAAGATGTTATTCAAGATATTGATGTGGTATGTCTAATGAGTGTAAATCCAGGATTTGGTGGGCAAAAATTTATTAAAAACACCTATAAGAAAGTAACCGCTTTGCGCGAAATTATAGTGCGCAATAACGCTAGCACTCTTATTGAAATAGATGGTGGTGTTACGGATAAAAATGCCAAACAATTGGTGGACGCTGGGGCCGATGTTCTTGTTGCGGGTAGTTATGTCTTTAAGTCTGATAATCCAACGAAGACCATTGAAGGACTGAAAACACTGGTCAACAATTAATCTTTCCATAAAACATCATCCGGTAATAGTGCGATTAAGTCAACTGGATGATTACCTAAAACAAAGGGAAAGTCCTTATTAATTAACAGGGTTTTTAAAATTAAATAACTCATCGTTTTGTACATTAATCATTTAATATAAGTTAAATGAAAAAACACCTGTGTCTATTATTGTTATTCTCTATTATTCAGCATAGTATAGGGCAAGGCACTTTTAAACTACCCCCCGGAATCTCTAAAGAAAAAATCTCTGTTGAAATTATTAATAATCTTATACTCGTCCCTGTTTTTGTAAATGGGGAAGAACTTAAATTTCTACTCGATACCGGTGCCGATGCTACACTTATTTTTAAGTTAAAAAAGGAAGATGACACCACCTTTAATACTGTAATAAACGGTGCAGGTAATGGTACACCGACACAGGCCATCAGATCCATTAACAATACTATCAGTATCGGTAATGCCGAAAGTAATGACGAACCTTTATTTACCGTTTATGATGAAAATATAGATCTTTCAGCACAACTGGGTACTGTTGTTCATGGGATTATAGGGTATCAACTTTTTAAAGACTTCATCATTGAATTTAATTATATCAAAAAACATATTACACTATATGATCCCGAAACCTATCGGTATAAAAATTGTAGAAAATGTGTCTCGTTTGATTTAGACATACAAAATCACAAAGCCTTTATTGACGTTGAAATGAGTATACGATCCGAACCTATACCAATTAAACTTTTATTAGATTCAGGTTTAGGAGATGGGGTATGGTTATTTGAAAAAACAAATGAACTTTTAAGGGTGCCCAAAAAACATTATAATGATCTTTTGGGACTTGGATTAAACGGTTCCATATATGGAAATAGAGCACTTTCCAATTACATTAAGTTAGATAGCTTTACCCTATCTGATGTTATTACTGCATATCCGGATAGCACTTCAACCTCCAACATTACTAATAAAAAAAGTAGAAATGGTAGTCTTGGGGCAGAAGTCTTCAAACGTTTCCATAGTGTTGTAGATTATACAAACGGGCGATTAACTCTTTCTAAAAATAAATCGTACCGCGCTCCTTTTTACTATAACAAAAGCGGCTTGACATTTCAACAGAATACAGACATCATAAATGCCGTGAGTATAACATATACCAATCCCGGCGATTTTACCGTACGTGGTGGTCGTATTATAATTAGTCCTGTTGGAAAATCAGAGACCAACTATAAAAGAATACTTCGTAAAACCTATAAAATTATAGCCGTGAGGCCAGGCTCTCCAGCCGCTATAGCTGGACTACAGGAAAATGACCTTATAATTTCCATTAATGGAAGTCCCGTCAGAAAACTTTCACTTAAAAATGTGAATGACTTCTTTTTTCAAAAAGAAGGAGAAGAAATTAGCTTATTTGTTGAACGTAACGGACAAGAATTTACATATATCTTCTATCTGGAGGACACACTATAACAGGTTTTTGAATAAATTATTGAACACCATCTATTAGGAAACCCATTCTTTATTTGAGGACTTTTTTATATCTTAACAATGATTGTTCATTTCCATGGAAAACTCGCTCACTAACACCTGGACATTACTATTTCTTCTTGTAAGTGCTGCCGGCTTTTTTCTGTCTTTTTTGTTATTTACTGATAAAAAAGGAAGACGGCATAATTGGTCAATAGCAGTACTCATCTTAGGATTTTCTCTGGTTCTTATATACTATGTTGCCATATGGACAGGCTATACAAAAAAATACCCTTACGCGTTGCTTATTGATAATGCCTGGTATCTTGCCTTTGGCCCTTTGATCTATTCTTATATTTTACGCTTCTATAATGAAGAAATACGAACTAAATACACACATTTTATTCCTTCTATACTTCTTCTCGCGTTATCCATATATTACCTTATTACCATACAAGGCATATCCAGTTATGGCTCATCCAATGAGGATATTATTATAAAAATATATTGGAGTTTAAGGCAGCCATGGGTTGGAATCGCTTCTTTATTTATCTATTTGTGGATAACGACAGATGCCATTAAAACATATTCTAAAATTATAAAACAAAATCAAGCTTCATATACACGTAATAGATGGTCCTCGTTAGTGATGAATTTTTACAAATTATTTTGTTTTGCATATTTAAGCTATTACATTCTAGTACTATTCCCATTTTTTAATCCCCTTTGGGATTATGCTATTTCCTTTACCATGGCTATTGGTATTTATGGCATAGGTTATATGGTATATACAGAGTCCAGAATTTTTAATGGAGAGCTACTTGCACAACTCTTCATTCCTAAATACAATACCAATGAACCCCAATTAACTGAAGAAACAAAAGATGAGTTTTACAATCAATTGATTACCCATGTAGAACAACATAAATCATATTTGAATTTTAATTTACGATTAGTTCATCTGGCAGATGAACTTGGCTTTTCTACCCATTTATTGTCTCAAATCATTAATGAGAAAGCATCAAAAAACTTTAATCAGTTTATTAATGATTATCGTCTTAAAGAAGCCGAACATTTACTCACCATTTCCAATACTAACGTCAAAGCGATATGTTATGATGTAGGTTTTAATAGCAAAGCCACCTTTTATAATGCTTTCAAAAAAAAGCACAATTGCACCCCTTTGACCTACAAACATCGTTTGTCTGAAGGGTAAACTTTTTTATGAAATAGTAAAAGTTTATAATTATAAACTGTATTCAAACAGTCTTTATAGAATTTTATGATCAATAACTAAACACTTGATCTATGAAAACTTTAAAGCAATTTACCCTCATCTTTACATTCTTAATATGTCAACTTACTTTTTCGCAATCTCAGGAATTTGAAATTTATGTTAGCGACGCTGGTAATTTTCAAGACCCTCCCTGGCAAATCCTAAAATTTGACCAAAATGGAGAAAACCCTATCACTTTTATTGATGATCAGGTTGCCTGGCCTCAGGATATTGTCTTTTTAGAAGAGCAGGAAGTCGTACTAATCTCTAGTCTTAATAGTGGTCGAATTACTAAACATGACATTGAATCGGGAGACTTTATCGAAGACTTTGCTTCAGGCATCGGTGGCCCAACACGAATGAAAATAGGTCAGGACGGATTATTATATGTTCTCCAATGGCTAGGGAATGGACGTATCTTCAGGTATCAACAAGACGGAACCTTTGTGGATGAGTTTACAGATACCGGAGTGCCTCAAAGTATTGGACTGGATTGGGACGATGCAGGTAATTTATATGTTTCATCATTTACAGGAGATAGTGTCGAAATGTTTGATGTTAATGGCAATTTTGTAGAAACCTTTATCGATAATAATCTGGTTGGTCCTACAAATATCTGGTTTGGAGAAAACGGTGATCTATTTGTCATAGATTATAGTGGAGGTGCTGTCAAACGTTTTGATAGTGATGGGAACTATATTGAAGATTTTATAACTGGATTAAATTTTGGTGAAGGTGTAGATTTTTTCCCCGATGAAACTATCCTTATTGGAGATGGTCAAAATGCTGCTGTTAATTTATACGAAGCAGATGGCACCTTTATTGAGCAATATATTACAAGTGGATCTGGTGGATTACTAACTCCCAATGCCGTCATACTAAGAGAAACCGACACTTTTAGTGTGGATGATGTAGTCTTAGAAACAACACCTTTTATGATTCCTTCCATAGGTGATACCTTTACTATTCAAAATGATGTTATCTCCTTACTCGCATCCTTAAGAATATATAACGTAAATGGTCAACTCATCGAAACCGTTGATCTTAGTCAAACCTCAATCTGGGATGCTACACATCTCT
>CAZPTJ010000249.1:0-5015 GCA_964589085.1 uncultured Flavobacteriaceae bacterium
TATGGTACTTTCAAGGTTCATCACAAAGTTCTAATGCATAATCTGGGTTTAACAACTCAGTAATAAAAAATTACAACTGGGTTCAAAATACTTTTAAACATGTGTATAAAACAAGACTTTTATGCTATAATTAAAAAATAGGAATAATGGAAGATTATAGAAATACAGATCGCTACATACAGGCGAAAGAAAAAGTAACAGCAATCAAAGGATTTTATTCACACTTGGTCGTTTATTTAATTATGGTTCCTGTATTTGTCTGGTTGAATTATAGGTCTACTTCTTTCCCTTGGGCGATCTTTCCGATTGTAGGTTGGGGGATAGGAATCTTTGGTCACGCTGTTGAGGTATATGGTTGGAATCCTTTTTTTGGAAAGGACTGGGAACAACGTAAGATCAGAGAGTTTATGGAAGAAGAAACAAATAACAATATGTTTTTGTAATTTAACAAGACGTCAGTGTAATAGTTTTTAAAACGAATTAAAGATGGAAAGTAACGAAGAAAAATATATCAGAGCAAGAGAACGAGTTTCTGCTTTAAAGCGCTTTTACGGCAAGCTAGCATCTTATGTCATTTTTATAATCTTTTTTGCAGCTATAAATTATTATACAAATGAATGGCGTAATATGTGGTTTTTGTGGATTGCTTTTTTCTGGGGAATAGGAATAATTTTTGAAGCAGGAAAAGTATTCGGATTTAATTTACTTTTTGGTAAAAACTGGGAATCCAGGAAGATTAAAAAAATGATGGAAGAGGAGGAACAGGAATCCGTAAGACAAGGTAGATGGGAATAATTATGGAATCAAAACAATCAAAATACTCCAGAGCAAAAAAGCAGGTAGAAGAAATCAAAGGATGGTATAATCATTTAATGATCTACATCATTATTAATGCGTTATTACAATTTTTTTATTCAGGATTTTTTGATGATGGAAGGATAAGTGATCATTTTCCTTGGTGGGTACGTTTTACGACACCGTTTTTTTGGGGACTCGCAGTTATAGCCCATGGATTCTATGTGCATAAAGGTCATATGTTTAAGCGTTTCTATAAGAACTGGGAAGAACGAAAGATTAAAGAAATTATGGAAGATGACAAAGCTCTATTTCAAAATAAATCAAAATGGGAGTAAATTATATAGTGGTGGAAAAAGATAAATCGAGATATAATAGAGCAAAAGAGCGTCTGAAGGAAATTAAAGGATGGTACAATCATTTGTTGATATTCATTATTGTTAATGTCATATTACAGATACTTTATGGTGGCTATATTGAAGGTTTGCATCTATATGTTGGTGATTCAACATTTGGACGTCTTTTAGCACCAGTAGTGTGGGGAGTAGGTCTGCTTATTCACAGATTATTGATATTTAAGGATCATTATCTGGGGCGCTTTTATAAGGATTGGGAAAATCGAAAAATTAAAGAGTTTATACAGGAGGATACTGAGGCTTTTAATGACCATCTACAATAATCCTCAAAAGTTAAATGATCCACTATTATTTTTTAAAACCTAAAACTAATGAAAGCAATCATTGTACTTTTTGCTATGCTTTTTCAGATCCTATTATGGTCACAAGAAGCTTTTGTAATTCAGAATGTTACTCTTTTTGATGGTACAGCAATTACACCAAAAACCTCCGTATTAATAGTAGAAGGAAAAATAGCAAAGGTTTCAACTACAATTAAAGGGGATTATAAACGAGTAGATGGTGCGGGTAAATTTTTAATGCCGGCAATGACCAATGCACATGTACATACCTGGAGTCCTGCTCAATTGCAGGAAGCAGCAAGAGCAGGGGTTATGAATCTTTTGGATATGCATGGTCTGGAACCCATGCAAGGATTGATGAAACAACAACGGGAAGTCCCAGGAAATGCCAGATTATATGTAGCTGGATATGCAGCTACGGCTCCCGATGGACACGGAACTCAATATGGTTTTCCGGTACCTACACTGGAGCAACCGGCAGACGCCAAGCAATGGGTGGCAGATCGAATAAGCGCTGGTGTTGACCATATCAAAATCATTATAGAACCTTGGAAAAATACGATTACCCACGAAACAGCAAAGGCCATTATAGAGGAGGCACATATAGCAAACAAAGTAACGGTCGTTCACATTTCAAAAGAAGAAGATGCATATAAAGTATTATCCAATGGCGCAGATGGTTTGGTTCATATTTGGACAGATACAGTAATGCCAGAAGAACATCTTCAGGATTTGATACAAAATCAAAACTTTTTTATAATTCCAACAATACTAACCAATGTATTAGTGCAAACTGCATATTTTGGAAAAACAGAAACAGAGGCACAGGAAGTAGCATTGCGATTACAAAAAGAGGTGAAGCGATTATATGAAGCAGGAATTCCTATTCTTGCAGGTACTGATCCACCTAACGCCAATATCAATATAGGAACAGATTTATACAAGGAACTTGTCTATTTTAGTAAGGCCGGAATTCCAGCAGTTGAGGTGTTAAAGAGTGCAACTTCATTGCCTGCAGATAAATTTAATATAGAGAACGTAGGGTATATAAAAGAAGGTTATACTGCAGACCTTTTATTATTGAACAAAAGCCCTCTTGACAATATGCAGAATCTGGATTCCTTGAGTATGATATGGAAAGCGGGTATCCTGATAACCCAATAATTAATTACAATACGTTATGAATGTACTCATTATTGAAGACGAAAGGCCATCAGCAAGGCGATTAAAGCGTATGCTGGATCAATTGGGTGTTGAAGTACAGGAAATGCTTCATTCTGTAGAGGAGGCTATAAACTGGTTTACAACTCATGAACATCCAGATCTTATATTTCTTGATATACAGTTATCAGATGGGTTATCTTTTGAGATTTTTGATGTGGTCACCGTAAATAGCGCCATTATATTTACTACAGCTTTTGATGAGTATGCGTTACAAGCCTTTAAATTAAATAGTGTTGATTACTTATTGAAACCTATTGATGATGAAGAGCTGGAACAGGCGGTTGCAAAATATAAAGCTCGTATTCCTAAACAACAGAATGTTGCATTAAATTTTGAAGACATCAAGAAATTGTTGAGCGCTACTCCGGTAGAACGGGAGTATAAAAAACGATTTACAACTAAAATTGGACAGCATCTTAAGATGATTCCGGTAGATGAAATAGAATGTTTTTATAGTGAAAATAAAGGAACTTACGCCGCAACCATTGAAGGAAGAAATTATCTTTTAGACACCACTTTAGAGCAGTTAGAAAACGAACTGTCACCTGAAATCTTCTTTCGCGTAAGCCGAAAATACTATATCAATATTAATGCGATTAAAGACATTATTTCCTATACGAACTCTCGATTACAAATAAAATTAAATCATTGGAGTGAACAAGAGATTATTGTTAGTCGTGAGCGGGTAAAGGATTTTAAGATCTGGTTGGAATAGCATTAAGTAGATTTAAGAATCTATACTATTCTCATTAAAGGCACTTGGAAGCAACTGCGGAATAAACTTTACCAGTAGAGGAAGTAAGATTCCACCACCAGGAAGTAGGAAAATTGCAAGTGAAGGAATACTCTTACAAATATCTAATAATTGATTTTTGACCATTTTTTTTTCTTCTTTAGATAAAGATCTATTGGTCGATTGTCCCAAAAGGAAGACTAAATCCTTACTCTGACCGATTTCCTTAATTAATCGTTTTTTATTACGCAGTACTAGTGTAGAGACCGTTCTACTTGTCTGTTTATAAAAGTGTTTTACTGGATTACTATAATTGAGATAAGCAATCTCATCTTTATTTGTTTGGATAAATGCTTTTACAAATCGCATAGATGCATCAACCTCATTTTTAGATAGATGGAGTGCTTCTCCAAGAGATTCCATAAATCGGTATTCCCTTTCATCAATATTCAAATCATCCCATACTGCCAGAGAAGATAAATCCAGAAAATATCGTTGTTCTAATGGTTGAAAATAACGATCTAGTCCTAATTCTGGAATGGTTTGCGCTTCAGTCTTTAACGCTGAGTTATACCGTATAGAACTTTCAAATAACTTGATCAATAATTCATCATATACCGCGGTTTTCTCCTTCTGTCGAAGGGCCAACCAGATTGTATTTCCTATCGTAGCTTCCAGGGTTGTTGCATAGTCACAGGGATCATTATTTGTAATTAAATAATGATCAAAGGCCAAAACATCTAGATATAATAAGGCATTAGTAATTAAATGACTGAAATTTTTTTTGAGTACAGGTTCATTGGTTTGTATTCGATGTTGTATAATCTTTTCCAAATGATTATAAGGTGAATCTTTACCAATGCTTATGGTAAAAAATGGTTTTTTAGTATTGAGTAATTCATAAAACTGTATTATCGTATGAATACAGTCTATTTCTTTAGGGTTTTCTATAGTATCATAATACGTATAAATAAGAGCATCAAGTAGATTGATTTTTGTTTTTTCTTCTTCCGTCCATTTGAGTTGTTCGCTTTCCTCATCAATTAATGTAGCAATGGAAGTGCCATAAATAAAACCGCTTTCGCGAAAACGTAGGTATAATGCTTCCTCATCAGCCCAATGGCGAGCGGTACAAGACAAAAAGTAAGAAAAATGTTTTCGAATCCAACCGGATGCTGATGGGTTCACAAAGTTTTTTGTTCAAATTTAAGATTTTTTACACCAAAATGTTATACAAGAATTTATTAATTTTTTAACAAAAATGATACTTTTTTACGATAAAATGTTGTTTTTTATAGATAAAATGCTATTTTTGATTTAGTGAAAAAGAAGACATAAAATCCAAACCCCTAATTTTATGATTATTAATTTTAACCACAAAGAAATAAAGCACACGCCCATATGGCGGACTTTATTAGCGACATTTATGTTATCGATTACCATTACGATGGTACAGGCGCAACGTCCTGAAAATCAGAAACCAAATACGAACAAAGACCCTGTTCAATTGGATGCCGCAATTTTTGACAACACAAACACAGGAGATCAGATTAAAAATGCTCAGAA
>CAZPTJ010000250.1:0-4973 GCA_964589085.1 uncultured Flavobacteriaceae bacterium
ATCAGCTTTCGCGAAAGCTTCTCCCGTAATATTCTCATATAACTCAATATAACGATCGGACACCGTAATGATATAGTCATCACTCATCAAAGGAACTTTCTGTCCTTCCAATCCCTGGAAGCCATTACTAATCAACCACTGACGCACAAACTCCTTGGAGAGTTGTTTTTGGCCTTCTCCTCTGGACTGACGTTCTTCATAACCATCGGCATAGAAGTAACGTGAGGAATCGGGAGTATGGATTTCGTCTATTAATACAATCTCACCATCAGCTGTTTTTCCAAATTCATATTTGGTATCAACAAGAATAAGTCCGCGTTGGGCAGCTATTTCTGTACCTCGTTGAAATAATTTACGGGTATAATCTTCGAGTACGACATAATCTGCTTCAGAGACAATGCCGCGTTTTAAAATATCAGCGCGGGAAATATCCTCATCATGATCTCCCTTTTCAGCCTTAGTTGCTGGTGTAATAATAGGCTCAGGAAAGGCATCGTTTTCTTTCATCCCATCTGGCATAGAGACACCACAAAGGAGTCGTTTCCCCGCTTTATATTCACGGGCCGCATGACCTGACATATAACCGCGTATCACCATTTCTACTTTAAAAGGTTCACATCGCTTTCCTATGGCCACATTGGGGTCAGGGGTTGCGATTAACCAGTTAGGCACCAAATCCTCAGTATCACGCATCATTTTTGTGGCAATCTGATTGAGGATCTGTCCTTTATAAGGTATCCCTTTAGGCATCACGACATCAAATGCACTTAAACGATCTGTGGCAATCATCACCAGAAGATCATTTTCGAGCGTATATACTTCGCGTACTTTTCCTTTATACACATCTTTCTGTCCAGGAAAATTAAAATTGGTATCTATAATTGTATTCATAATAGCAGGGAGCTCTTAGCTTGTAGCATTTAGTCTGTATGTATTGGTTTACATACAGAACTGATCATTTAAATATTATTCTTGATTTATGAAAATAATCATAATTATGAAAATTTTCTAAACGTCCCTAATCATTTCGATACAATTTTGTTCTACAAAATCACTCAACGACCAATTAGTGTTCGCTTGAAATTTTAATTAATTCCTATTCTCAATATCCTTATAGGCAGAGATGACTTTCTTCACCAATGGGTGACGCACTACATCTTTATCATCCAAATAAATCATTCCTACGCCTTTGACATTTTTAAGAATAAGTAGTGCCTCTTTAAGACCACTGGTGACCCGTCGCGGTAAATCTATTTGTCCGGGATCACCTGTAATCATAAATTTTGCATTACGTCCCATACGGGTCAAAAACATCTTCATTTGCGCATGCGTTGTATTTTGCGCTTCATCCAGAATTACATAAGCATTATCTAAAGTGCGTCCTCGCATAAATGCCATGGGTGCAATCTGGATCACGCCTTTCTCAATATAGTTTTCCAATTTCTCTGAAGGGATCATATCCCGCAAGGCGTCATATAAGGGCTGCATATAGGGATCTAGCTTTTCCTTAAGATCACCGGGTAAGAATCCTAAATTTTCACCAGCTTCTACTGCTGGACGTGTCAGGATAATACGTTTTACCTGTTTTTCTTTAAGTGCTTTTACAGCCAATGCTACACCTACATAGGTTTTTCCTGTTCCTGCAGGTCCTATTGCAAAAACTAAATCATTTTTTGCCGACAGTTCTACAAGTTTACGCTGGTTTGCAGATTGTGCTTTAATCAATTTACCACTGACACCGTGTACGAGGACTTCCCCGCTTTCTTTAGAGGTATCATAGTCATCTTTACTCTGACTGGTCAGTACACGTTCAATAACATTTTCATCGAGTTTGTTATACTTCCCAAAATGTTCCATCAACATGCCCAAGCGTCGGTCAAATTCTTCCAGAAGATCCTCATCTCCATAGGCTTTGATCTTATTACCTCTGGCAACTATTTTGAGTTTTGGAAAGTATTGTTTGAGAAGTTCAATGTTGGCATTGCGTTGTCCAAAAAATTCTCTTGGACTGATTTCGGAAAGTTCTAAAATGAGTTCGTTCAAAAGGCGGTCTTGTTTTTATCGAGAAATCGGTTATTTATTTTAGATTTGTTATTAGAGTTATCAGAGTCTTTATTTAAGTTCTGAATGACTTCAATACAAAGTACGTAAAATTTGACAGATCGATAGTTATTTTTTAGCGTACTGTTTTTAACAAAAAATAAACAATTTTTGAGGTTTACACGACTTTGTTGAATGGAATCATTATGATCATAACAAAGAACGTTGACTATCAACAGTATGGCTATCATCACCCTTACCACTGATTTTGGAGAAAAAGATTATTTTGCTGGTGCTGTAAAGGGAGCTATCTACAGTGAGCTGGAAACGGTGCGCATCGTAGATATCACCCATTCTGTCTCACCTTTTCACAGTATAGAAGCTGCTTATATTATTCAGAATGCTTATAAGAATTTTCCAGAAGGAAGTATCCATATCATTGGGATAGATAGCGAACTCACTCCAGAAAACGGGCATATTGCGGTAAAACTGGATGGCCATTATTTTATCTGTGCAGATAATGGGATCATCAGTATGATTACCAAAGATTTTGTGCCTTCGGAAATGGTAGAGATCAATATTCATGAGCGTATACGCAGTAATTTTACGGTGTTGGATGTCTTTGTTAAGGTCGCCTGTCATATTGCACGTGGTGGCACATTAGGGGTTATCGGAAAACCCATTAGTGAGATTAAAGAGCTTACCGGTATTCGTCCGGTTGTCAACAAATCTCAAAAGCAAATTATGGGCAATGTGATCTACGTAGACAATTATGGTAATGTGGTCAGCAATATTACCCGTAAGCTATTTGATACTATAGGAAAAGGGCGTTCTTATGTGATTGAAACCCGTGGGACGACCATTCATCGTATTTATAAGACCTATAGTGAGGCTATTAATTTTGAATTGGAAAAGCACAAACGGGAAGAAGAGGGTAAAAAACTAGCCATTTTTAATTCTGGAGGGTATCTGGAACTTGCCATCTATAAAAGTAATCCGCAAACTGTAGGTAGTGCTGCTTCTCTTTTTGGATTGGACTACAGAGATACCATTACCGTTAATTTTATAGATTAAAACGTATGCTTATACGAATTGTAAAAATGCGCTTTCGCGAAAGCGAAATCAATACTTTCCAAACCAATTTTGAAGGGGTTAAAATCCAGATTCGCAATTTTGAAGGGTGTCAATATCTGGCGCTATACCAAGATCAACATGATCCCTGTATCTTCTTTACGTATAGCTATTGGGAGAGTGAAGATCATCTCGATCGTTACCGACACTCTGAGCTGTTTAAAGGGGTTTGGGCAAAGACGAAAATATTATTTAACGCTAAACCAGAAGCCTGGAGTGTAGATACCATAGCACAATTGGACTAAAAAAATAAAAACTCAAATTCCAGTTATCAAAATTTCATTTGAATTTTGGAATTTGAGTTTTGTTATTTGCAAACAAGGTCTTTATAACAATATCCGTAACGCTTAGTTCGCAGGAGTATTAATATCTTCTCCTTTCTTTAAACGTTCCAGGTTTTGTTGAAATCGAGCTTTAAAACCTGCAGGTGCCGCTTCAATCGCTTTTGTCATTGATTTGGCTGCATTTTTAAAGTCTCCTTTGGCAGAATATGCTCTGGCCAGTCCAAAATTACTTGGGAAAGCACCTTCGTTATTTTTTACATTGGCTTTCATTACTTCCAGTGCTTTATCTGCGTTGCCTTCTTGTAATAATTGATTACCTACGCCATATACTTCTCTAGAGGTTCCTAAAGGCAGTGCTTTGTCTAGCATTGCTGTTGCTTCTGCAGTTTTACCCTGCTTACTTAAAATACGAGATTTTAAAGACAGATTACCAAAAGTTTCTTTACTAAAAAACTGACCACTGATAGAGGCATTTACCCATTCTTCAGCAAGATCGAGACGGTCTGCATTAAAGGCATAGTTTGCTGCCTGATCCCAGGTAGATTGTTGGAAACCTATAGGGTTACGCAAATCATTTTTAATTCCTTCCAAAACAATATTGGTCACATCAACCTCGATCTTAAAAGGTATTTCTTTCTTCTCCCAGCGCAAAGAGGCCACGGTACTAGTGGCATCTGCAGTATTGAATTCATAGGTTAACATCTCAGTATTAGAATCAAGGTCAACCATTTTTGTTTTAAAACGCAATACGTCTTCTTTTTCATCATAATAGAAACTACCCCAAGAGGTTGTATTGGATGATAAGATCACCGTAACATCTCCACTTTCTTCTGGTGCGAAAAACAAGGCATATTTCCCCGCTTTTACTGGATTTCCTTCCAGAGATACATCGTGTGTAAATTCAATAGTTGTATTATAATCTGCTCCTGATCTCCAAGGTGCAGCAGTAGCAGTACCAAATCCAAGGTTATTAAATCCATACTGTACCAAACCTCCCCATATTTGTCTTCCACGGGTATATGGTCT
This sequence comes from uncultured Flavobacteriaceae bacterium, assembly GCA_964589085.1. Taxonomy (GTDB): domain Bacteria; phylum Bacteroidota; class Bacteroidia; order Flavobacteriales; family Flavobacteriaceae; genus Dokdonia. The sequence goes on from CAZPTJ010000250.1 coordinate 4,482, forward strand.
GTTGTAATGTATGGTAATATCTGTAATCCCAACGCGTTGGGTTACTTCTGCTTCAGGGCTAGTTGCAGGCACTGTCAATTGTCCAAATGCGTTGGACGTCGTTAAGGTAATACTCACAAGAGCGATGGCACAGATGAGTTTAAAGTTAAAGTGTTTCATGAACGTTTTTATATTTAGTTTTTAGCTAGAGTCAGCTTTTAAGAATCAGGTGAAGCAAAGCTGACCGTTATATGACGACAACATAGCGTTTTCATTACTGGATATATCGTTATAAAAATGTTAAACTCTGAAGCAATAATTATTAAAAAAATGCTTCGTTAAAAGTAAAAAGCATCATATATTTGCACCCGCATTTAGGGAAACCTAATGTAGGTATCCGCCTCCGCGGATACAATTTGACTCAAAAATTTTATCTACGGCTTTGCCTCTATAAAATTTAGTCTCATTGGAGAAATGGCAGTCCCGATAGCTATCGGGAGGTCAATGCGGTAG
>CAZPTJ010000251.1:0-4969 GCA_964589085.1 uncultured Flavobacteriaceae bacterium
GTCCTTTAGCAATAAGCGGTTCAGCTTGTTTGTACTTGACCACTTTATTTTCGCCGGACATCACATTCTTAATGGTAACGCGGTCATTGCGCCCAATTTTTGGACGATCCCTTACAATGGTTTCTGTTACTTGTGGCCTAGGCTGTGTCTGTCCTGTTGCTCTGTTTTGAGCCGAGCGCTCATCCATATTTGGAATTTCTTCTTTAGAAGTTTCTAAATTTTCTTTAGGACGGCGTATATTCTCTGCATTAGATACTTGTTGTTGATTGCCTTGAATTTCTCCTTTAAATAAGAAAGAAATAACTTCCTTATTAACCTTTTCGATCATCACTTTAAAGAGTTCAAAAGCTTCGAATTTATAGATCAATAATGGATCTTTTTGTTCGTGAACAGCGAGTTGTACACTCTGTTTTAACTCATCCATTTTACGCAGATGCGTTTTCCAGGAATCATCAATAATAGCGAGGGTGATATTTTTTTCAAAATCTGTTACTAGGACTTTACCGTTAGACTCGTAAGCTTCTTTAAGATTAGTTACTACCCGTAACTCCTTTACTCCGTCTGTAAACGGTACTACGATGCGCTCAAATTTACTGGCAGGATCTTCATATACTCGTTTGATTACAGGAAAAGCCAGATCTGCATTACGAATCATTTTTTCTTCGTAATGATCAAAAGCAGCTTTATATACTTTGCCAGCTAACGCTTGTACATCTAGATTGCTAAATTCCTCTGCAGTAACAGGACTACTCATAGAAAAATAACGAATGAGTTCAAACTCAAAGTTTTTATAGTCCTGAGCAGTTTTATTGGTTTCTGATATAACTTCTGCAGTATCATAGATCATATTTGCCAGATCTACTCGTAATCGTTCTCCAAATAATGCATGACGACGACGTTTATATACGACCTCACGTTGGGCATTCATCACATCATCATATTCTAATAATCGCTTACGTACGCCAAAGTTGTTTTCTTCTACTTTTTTCTGAGCACGTTCTATAGACTTAGAAATCATAGAATGTTGTATAACTTCACCTTCTTTAAGGCCGAGTCTATCCATCATCTTTGCAATACGCTCACTTCCAAAGAGGCGCATCAAATTATCTTCCAAAGACACGTAGAATTGAGAACTTCCTGGATCTCCTTGTCGTCCTGCACGTCCTCGTAACTGTCGGTCAACACGACGAGAATCGTGACGCTCTGTACCTACAATGGCAAGTCCACCTGCATCCTTTACCTGATCAGAAAGTTTGATATCTGTACCCCGACCAGCCATGTTAGTAGCGATCGTTACAATTCCAGCATTTCCTGCCTCTGCAACAATATCGGCCTCTTTTTTATGAAGCTTTGCATTCAAGACATTATGTGGTACTTTACGTATGGTTAACATACGGCTCAGTAATTCAGAAATTTCAACAGAGGTCGTACCGATCAATACGGGACGTCCTGCGTGAGAAAGTTCGGTTACTTGCTCAATAACCGCATTGTATTTTTCTCTTTTGGTTTTATAAACTAGATCTTCTTTATCTTTTCTGGCAATAGGTCTATTTGTAGGTATTTCGACAACATCCAATTTATAGATTTCCCAGAATTCACCTGCCTCCGTAATCGCTGTTCCTGTCATCCCAGAAAGCTTGCGATACATACGGAAGTAATTCTGCAACGTTACTGTAGCAAAGGTTTGTGTAGCATCTTCAATTTTTACATTTTCCTTTGCTTCAATTGCCTGATGTAATCCGTCACTATAACGACGGCCGTCCATGATACGACCGGTTTGCTCATCGACAATCATCACTTTATTGTCCATAACGACATACTCGGTATCCTTTTCAAAGAGGGTATAGGCCTTAAGCAATTGGTTCATGGTATGAATACGCTCAGACTTTATCGAAAATTCTCTAAAGAGTTCCTCTTTTTCTACAGCCTCTTCTTCTGGACTTAATCCTTTGTCTTCAATCTTGGCTATTTCTATTCCCATTTCTGGCATTACAAAAAAGTTAGGATCGTCAGATCCCGAAAGGTATTCAATACCCTTATCTGCCAGTTCTATTTGATTATTTTTTTCATCGATAGTAAAGAAGAGTTCTGCATCAATTTTGGGCATCTCTCTATTATTATCCTGCATATAGAAGTTCTCCGTTTTTTGAAGTAACTGACGGATACCTTCCTCACTTAAAAATTTAATAAGAGCTTTATTCTTGGGAAGTCCTCGATATACACGAAGCAATTGTACCCCTCCTTCTTTAGTGTCTCCTTCACCGATTAACTTTTTCGCTTCAGCCAAAGTGCTTACTAATTGTTGGCGTTGTATACTAACAAGTTTTTCGATTTTAGGCTTCAATAGGTCAAACTCATGAATATCTCCTTTAGGAATAGGACCTGAAATGATCAATGGAGTACGTGCATCATCCACAAGTACAGAATCTACTTCATCAACGATGGCATAGTTATGTGGACGTTGTACCAAGTCATCAGGAGCGTGCGACATATTATCACGTAGATAATCAAAACCAAACTCATTATTGGTTCCATAAGTAATGTCTGCTTTATACGCATTACGTCGTTCTTCACTATTAGGGCGATGATAATCTATACAATCGATAGTCAATCCATGGAATTGAAAAATAGGCGCCATCCAGGCACTATCCCTTTTTGCCAGATAATCATTTACGGTTACAAGGTGTACACCATTTCCCGTAAGGGCATTAAGATACATTGGAAGTGTTGCTACGAGGGTTTTACCTTCTCCTGTCTGCATTTCGGCGATTTTTCCTTGATGCATGGCGACACCGCCGATAAGCTGAACGTCGTAATGAATCATGTCCCAGGTAATAGGCTTTCCTGCAGCATCCCAGCTATTTGCCCAAAATGCTTTTTCACCATCCAGACGTATATAATTTTTAGAACCACTTAATAGTCGATCGTATTCTGTTGACGTAACTTCTATTTCGGGATTATGAACAAAACGTTTTGCAGTTTCTTTAACGACGGCAAAAGCTTCAGGAAGTATATCGTTTAAGGTTTTTTCAGAAACCTGATAAGCTTCGTCTTTCAGACTATCAATCTCCGTATAGATATCTTCTTTTCGATCAATATCTTCTGTTGTCTCAGCTTCTGCTTCTAAATCGTTTATTTTTGAATTTACTGGAGCGAGAGCTTCCTCAATACGTTTTTTGAAGGTTACCGTTTTTTCGCGCAATTCATCATGAGAAAGCGTTTCTATCTCTTTTTCCAGTGATTTAATGGCATCAACGATGGGCATGATGCCTTTGACATCTTGCTTTGCTTTATCACCTACAAATACTTTTAATACATTATCTAATAATCCCATAATAGGTATGCTTTATGCTCTGTGAGCGTCAAATCTATATTAAGCAGCTATCAAAACTTACAAGGTAAAATGTTTCTTTTTCTGCTATTCTTCATTATAAAATTTAATCGTAGTTCCGCTATGTTTATATTTTCTGCTTTGCCTAGTACAAAAATAATTCATTTTCCCTATTGTACCTTTCGAAACCTGTTTAATATGGTCAAAAAAAAAGCCTCTTAAAGAGACTTTTATGATGTGTTTTTATATCAATAGTATTAATATTCATCTTCATTCCAAAGGTAATCCTCATCACTTGGATAATCCGGCCATATCTCTTCGATCGAATCATAGGAATCACCTTCGTCTTCAATTGCCTGAAGATTTTCAACAACTTCGAGAGGTGCTCCTGTTCTAATCGCGTAATCGATCAATTCATCTTTGGTGGCTGGCCAGGGCGCATCACTTAAATAAGATGCAAGTTCTAAAGTCCAGTACATAATGTAGGGTGTATTTTAATTTTTTGCAAAAATAATTTTTTAAACCAGAAATGCAAGTGAATTGTCAATTAATTAAAAATAAATTTAAGAACGTACAAAATAAAGGTGGTGAGCTGATCTATTCCTCTATTTTTTATTATTGCAGTTTACTCCACTTTTTGAGGAATCCACTTGATTTCATCAGCTTGCAAATCGTGGGACAACTTCCGTGCCAGTACAAAAAGATAGTCAGAAAGTCGGTTGAGGTATTTTAAAGTATGTGCGTCAAAGGGCTCTTGTTCATATAATGCGGTAGCCAAACGCTCTGCCCTTCTACAAACACAACGGGCAACGTGACAATATGACACAGTTGGATGTCCTCCAGGAAGCACAAAATTGGTCATTGGCGGTAGATGATCATTCATCATATCCATTTCCGTTTCTAGTAGCGTCACATCTTCTTCTGAGATACGAGGGATATTTAAGCGATCTTTACCACTTTTTAAGGTCATCTTTTCAGGATCGGTTGCCAGAACAGCGCCTACAGTAAATAACTTATTTTGAATATGGATGAGTATCTCCGTGCTTCTTGGATCTATTTTCTGATCGCGAATGAGTCCCAAAAAAGAATTGAGTTCATCTACAGTTCCATAACTGTCGATACGTATGTGATATTTAGGAACTCTGGTTCCGCCAAACAATGCTGTTGTGCCTTTATCTCCAGTTTTAGTATAAACTTTCATAAGTAGTATTTGTAGGGAATTTGATTAAGAGCTTTCGTCGGAAGTATGTTCTTTTCTTCTCGCTTCAATGTTTTCTTTAAAACGTGTTCTTTTATTTCCTCTTAATTTTTGTTTGTTACGTTTGTTATTTGCACTTACTGCAAGAAAAAGAGCAGCAATAATAATGACAACAAGCAAAAGTTGTGTAAGTGGTGATAAAGATTCAAAAAACTCCATAGTCCTATTTTCTGAAGGAATGAAGGTACAGTACCTGATTATAATAACCAAACGATATGATTTGTTTCGTTTTGTTAAACCCGAATTATGCAGTAGAACTTCGCAATGAGGACTGAAAGCGCAATAAAAACAAGTATTTTCTTAATTTCAGCATAGTACCGCTATGGTTAAACCCAGATTATGCATTAGAAAATCTATTACAACTTGAAAGTGCTGCAAAA
>CAZPTJ010000252.1:0-4966 GCA_964589085.1 uncultured Flavobacteriaceae bacterium
TTGCCTATTATGGTGTTGAGTTTTCCTCAGACTCATCTAAACTTTATGTAAGCGGAAAATTACTTGGTGATTCTCCTATGGCTACCATACAAATTTTTCAATATGATTTGGACACAGCTGATATAATTGGGAGTGCTTTTCAAATATTAAATTATAATAGTCCTGTCTTAAGTGATATAGGAGGGAGTTTACAGCTCGCAATTGATAAAAAAATTTATTTTTCCTTGCCATCTACTGAACTTTCGGTAATTAATAAACCGAATGAAAATGATGCTGAAACAGATTTTAATTTATTAGAAATAAATTTGGATGGCAGAAGAACTGAATTTGGATTACCGCCTTTTGTACAATCGTTTTTTGAAAGTATTTTTAAGTTTGATAATGTTTGTTTTGAAGATGTTACCACGTTTACTTTGTTTGAAAATGAAAATATTGTTTCGGTAAGTTGGAATTTTGGAGATCCGACAAGTGGTACAAATAATACTTCAACCGCTTTTAATCCTTCTCATACTTTTAGTGCTTTAGGCTCTTATGTGGTAACCGCAAATGTTGTTTTTAATAATAGACCAGCAAAAACATTTATAGAAAATGTTATAATTAGAGAAGCACCTATTGCTATGGAACCCTTAACTCTGACCCAATGTGAATTAGTTGGAAATGAAGGGGTAAATATTTTTAATCTTAATGAGATCTTACTAGAATTAAATACCGACTCTGAAACTTTTGAAGCTAGCTTTTATAGGAATATGGAGGATGCTCTTAATGAAGAAAATGCCCTTGGACCCATTGGATATCAAAATACACTAATCAATGAAACTTTATTTGTTAGGGTATTTAGTGATCCCAGCTGTTATATTATTGAGCCATTAGAGTTAATAGTATCTCCCTTGAGTAACGAAGGTATAATCTCAATTCCTATTTGTAGTATGAATACAGGAAATTCGGATCAAATTAACATTTCGGAAATATTTGATACACTGGCTTTTCTTTATACTGAAGCACAAATAACTCTATATGGAAATGAAGAAAATGCCTTTTTAGAAATAAATCCATTGGATGTAGAGACATTTACCGTTTTAGATGAAGACGAAGGTGACCCACAACTTTATTTTAGAGTTGAAAGAGAGAATACTTGTGTTGCTATAGGCGGATTAGCTTTTGAGCTACTACCAGAAATTGTTATTGATAATCAGGAATTGTTTTTATGCTCAAATGGGACAACAACTTTGGCTGTAGCTGGAAATTTTGACAATTATTTATGGTCAACAGGTGAAGTAACATCAACAATAGAAGTTACTGAAGTTGGAGTATATTCTTTAATTCTGGGAGATGATTTCGGTTGTTCCAATAATGTAGAATTTACAGTACAGGAGACTCCAGAATTAATTATTGAAGTAATTGTTCAGGATTTTCAGACTAATAACATTATAGAAATTAGAACAACCGATGAAATCCAAGAATTAAAATACTCTATTGATGGAGGGATTAATTTTCAAACTACCCCTAGATTTAACAATGTTAGTCCTGGAACAAAAAATATTATAGTAAGTGATAAGAAAGGATGCGTAATAGATGTAAATAGCTTAATTATAAGGGGAGTTCCTCAATATTTCACACCTAATGAAGATGGGTACAACGACTTTTGGCAGGTTGATAGGCCTTTGGATTATCCAGGTATGATAATTTCAATTTTTGATCGTTATGGTAGGTCTTTGCATAAAATGACCACAAATAGTGCTGGTTGGGATGGAACATATAAAGGGAAAGCGTTACCATCAAGCTCATATTGGTACAAGATTGATTATCAAGGAAGTTCATATAACGGATATTTTGCACTTCATCGTTAGTATATGATAGGTTTCATAATTAATATCCAATGCAATATTGCTAAGAATAAAAGTCCCTTTCATAAGGATCATGAATTTATATTATGAATTTATATAGGGGAATACATAATATTATACTGCTATTGTTATTTTTGCGTTCGTTCATTATGAGGAAAACACTTTTAATCTTACTTTTTATGTCCTCTATTGGTTATGCTCAACGCGAGGCTTCCAATTGGTATTTTGGTGATGTAGCAGGTCTTACATTTAATAATGGAGATCCGGAACCCTTGATTGATGGTGAATTGGATTCACTTGAAGGTTGTTCTTCAATTTCTACTCCGGGAGGAGATCTATTATTCTATACTAATGGTGTAACTGTTTGGAACAGGTTTCATCAAATAATGACAGGAGGAGATGCTACATTGAATGGAAGTGATTCCTCAACCCAAGCTGCACTCATAGTGCCCCAGCCTGGTAATCCTAATCGATACTTTATTTTTACATCTGATGCAGTACAGTTTTATCAAGATGATGCCATTGGAAATGGCATTAACTATAGTATTGTAGATTTGACTGGTGGTGCAGGAGCTGTTGTTCAAACTAATATTTCATTATTAAATAGTTCTAATTCCGTTATAACTTCTGAAAAAATAACAGCCGTTGCTCACGCTAATGGAACTAGCATATGGGTTATTACCCATGCAAATAATGACTTTTATGCATATGAAATAACGAGTGCTGGAGTAAATAACACTCCTGTTGTTTCATCAACATCATTTAGTATAACTGATTTTAATAATACTAGAGGTGCTTTGAAAGCATCTCCAAGAGGTAATCGTTTGGCCATAGCCCATACAATATTTAATCCTCAGTTGGGGGGCGAGTTGTTATTATATGATTTTGATCCAGAAACCGGAATAGTATCTAATGAACAATTTGTTGATAATGAATTTGTATATTATGGTGTAGAGTTTTCTTCTGATGATTCTCGTCTATATGCTAGTGGTAAACTACGAATCCCTGGGGTGAATGATACTGGAGATTTTATTATTAATCAATTTGATTTAAACAATTCTGATGTAACGAATTCGAGAGTATTATTAGAACAAATAACAAGTTTATTAAGCAGTGATTTGGCAGGTTCTTTGCAAATTGGAATAGATAGAAAGATTTATTATTCTCGACCAGCTACATCTCTCTCTGTTATCAATGAGCCCAATGAATTAGGATTGCTAGCAGATTTTGAGAATAATAGTGTTGGATTAGCCTTCCGTAACGCTCAGTTTGGACTACCGCCATTCATTCAGTCCTTTTTTGAATCCATCTTTGATGTAGATAATTTATGCTTAGGTGATCAGACAGCTTTCACAATATTTCCAGATGCTCCAGTAGCTAGCGCTTCTTGGAATTTTGGAGATCCTGCCAGTGGTGCTAACAATACATCTACTCAGCTCAATCCTACACATATGTTTACCGCTCCTGGTAATTATACAGTAACTGCTGATATTACTTTTTCAAATGGAAGGCCTCCGAAAACGTTTATTGAATTAGTGGAAATAAGTGCTAATCCTCAATTAGATACTGGGATAACATTGGTACAATGCGATATTGATGGAGTAGATGATGGTATTACCTTATTTAATCTTACTGAAGCTATAACAGAGTTAAATAATCTTGGATTTGATTTTGAATCAACATTTCATGAGACTATAGGTGATGCTCAAATGGATATTAACCCTATTGATCCTATAGGTTTTCAGAATACAACAAATGGACAAATACTTTTTTTAAGAGTATTTGAGAACCCAGATTGTTTTTCTATAGGGCAACTAACGTTACAGGTTGTTTCGTCCAACGATGTAGGTAATATTACGATTCAGGCTTGTCAAGAAGAGAACGATGGAGATAATATTGATGTGAATTTCACTATGGCCGCAATGGATTTGCAAAATGACTTTCCAGGAGATATCACTTTTTACTCATCTCAGCAAGATGCTCTTTTAGAACTGAATGCCTTAGAGGGATCAATAACAGTGCCTCCGTCTGATACTCCACAACTCTTTTTTAGATCAGAACAAACTAATGCGTGTACAGCAATTGGCGGTTTATTCTTTGATATAGCCGTTAGACCTTCTTTGGAAAATCAGAATGTACAGCTGTGTAATGTGGCAGAAGGTGTTATTTTAGAAGTTCCTGGAACCTTTAATTCTTATGTATGGTCTACAGGTCAAACGACACCGACGATTACAGTATTTGAAGCAGGTATATTTGATGTTACTGTTTCCAATGGCGCCGGATGTACTGCAACAAGTGTTATTACTGTTACAGGAGTTACTCCGTTAATGGCAGAAGTTACTGTGGAGGATTTTCGACAGAATAATAGAATCATTATAACTACAAATGATACTAATATTACTCAATTATTCTCCATCAATGGAGGTCTAAATTTCCAAACAGATAATGTCTTTGAGAATGTACCGCCAGGTATTTATTTAGTAGTTGTGAGCGACGAATTGGGATGTAATCGTGAAGAGTTTGTGATATCTGTACGAGGTGCTCCTAATTTCTTTACACCTAATGATGATAGTTTTAATGACTTCTGGCACGTAAATCGCCCTGAACAATTTGAAAGTCTTGTGGTGCGTATTTTTGATCGTTATGGAAAATTAATTCAGGAATTAGGCCCTAATAGTAGGGGATGGGATGGTACTTTTAATGGAAGATTATTACCATCATCTTCATACTGGTATTCCATAGAGACTAATGATGGTCAGTTTACCGGGCATTTTGCTCTTGTACGTTAGAAGTATTTAAAAACTATATGTTTTTTGTTTTTTCCGAAATATGATAACGATCATCATTTCTTCGGGAGCGCAAAATAAGCTCCCCTATAAAACCGGCAATAAAAAGTTGTACCCCTATAAGCATACTTACCAAAGCAATATAAAACTGAGGTCTATCCGTAATTAAACGACCATCAGGATGTAAAAACAATTTGTCAATTCCGAGATAAAGAGAGAATCCAAAACCTATTAGAAACATCAATACTCCCATAGCGCCAAAAAGATGCATTGGTCGTTTCCCAAATCGTGATAAAAACCATAAGGTCAGTAGGTCCAAAAAACCATTTATAAAAC
>CAZPTJ010000253.1:0-4957 GCA_964589085.1 uncultured Flavobacteriaceae bacterium
CATAATCTTTTAATTCCTTGCGTCAACGATAAATGATCGAAGGAGATATATCTAATTCTTGTCTAACTAATTTTACATCAGCTTTTAAGTAACTTAATTCTACTGCCTTCTGCTTAAATTCTAACGTAAAATAACGTGATTTTTGTCTCATAATTTTTTTAAGCTAAAATCAAGCAAGATAATAACTCAACCTAGAGTCTAATCTAATATGGCAAGTCCACTAAGGGCCGTGTCAAAAATGTAAACTTTGTCGTTGTTCATACCTTGAATTTGATAACGAATATATATATTGGACTTGCTAAAGCGCAGATATTTAGAGCGTATTTTACGATGTTTACATTATTGGTGTTTTGATTAAGAATATGAATGTTAAGTCTTTATGAGAAAAATCACAACAACGCTAAATGAAGAAAGCGATCCACTTTTTGCTTTGATAAAATCATTATCAAAAAGTGAGAAGCGACAATTTAAATTGTATGTAGGTCGATTGGGTGGAAATGCAGATGCCAAATTCTTACTGCTTTTTGATGCGTTGGATAAGATGAAAACCTATGATGAACAGAGCATTCTCGGCAAGGGTATTGTCACTAAAACACAAATCTCTAATCTTAAAGCACACCTCTATAAACAGCTACTGGTAAGCTTACGTTTAAACCCATCCCATCAGAACATCCGTATTCAAATACGGGAACAGTTGGATTTTGCGACGGTCTTATATCAAAAAGGCCTGTATAAGCAGAGCTTAAAATTACTGGACAAGGCCAAAGGGATGGCCATTGAAAATGAAGAGAAGAATATTGCTTATGAGATTGTAGAACTAGAGAAGGTCATAGAGACCCAATATATTACTCGTAGTATGGAGACTCGTGCAGACGAGCTTTCAATACAGGCTAAGGAATTGAGTCAACAGAATATGATGACCAGTAAACTCAGTAATTTATCGCTGCAATTATATAGGTTGATGTTGCAAAAAGGTTATGTGAAGAATGATGAGGAAAAGCAATCGATCACTGCGTATTTTGATCGCTCATTACCAGAGTACAATATAGAAAGTTTAGGATTTAGAGAAAAACTCTGGTTGTTTAAAGCATACTTGTGGTATTACTTTTTGATTCATGATTTCCTGAATTGTTATAAATATGCCGAACGATGGGTACGCCTCTTTGAGGAAAATCCCAATATGATCAAACGCAATCCGGTATTTTACTTAAAAGGACAACATTACCTGCTGGAATCCTTATTCTTTTTAAAATTACATACCAAATTTAAAACAGCTTTAGATCGTCTGGAAAGTTTGCGTGACGATTCACAATTTCCTCGGGCTGATAATCTAGATACCTTAGTCTTCCTATATACTTATAGCAATACCTTTAATCTTCGGTTTATGACTGGAGATTTTGACAATGGGGAAGACCTGGTAACCGAAGTCTTAGCAGGAATACAATCACCCAAGTATCGTATTGATGAACACCATGTGATGGTGTTCTATTATAAGATTGCCTGTTTGTATTTTGGCGCAGCAGATTATACAAAATGTATAGCCTATTTAGGGAAGATTATTAATTCAAAGAGTCTGAAGACACGTCAGGATTTGATGTGCTTTGCCCGTTTATTGAATCTTATTGCACATTATGAGGCTGGTGAAGATTATTACCTGGAATCACTATTACGTAGTACCTATAAGTTCCTGATCAAGATGAACGATTTACAAGAGGTACAGAAGGAAATGATCAAGTTTGTACGTCGCTTGGGCGATATCTATCCCTACGAACTTAAAGCCGAATTTAAAAAATTACATACTACCTTAAAACACTACGAAAATGACCCCTATGAAATGCGAGCTTTTCTATATCTTGACGTGCTTTCCTGGCTGGAAAGTAAAATAGAAAACAGACCCGTCGCCGAAGTGATTCGGGATAAGGCGGAAGCATTGATACGGTAAATAGAAGGAGAATTTTAATTCATGCGATGCGTTGCTTCAAGTGACAAATTTCTGAATATTAAATTAAAAGAAGTATACTATAATTTTGTTTATTTTTAGGGCAAGACAAATTTTTATTAGACGTACTATATAAGAGCTGTATTTGGATTAGTCAATAAAATTTGCGACAAAAAGGAAAATAAATCAAATAGGGGTAAAGGAAAATTTCGATAAAGAGTACAACCTACAATGTCTACTTAATTTTATGAATATTAGGGCGTGAATATGCTTCATACTTCAAAAAAGGATCGTGTAATTTACTCTTACTTTCTGATAGAAAAAATAAATTTATGAAGAGTTATGTTTATACGGAAAATGAGAGCAATCTCTTTTTTCTAAAAACCAAGACGGAGTATTACGAACATCGCGTCACCCATTTACAAGACTTATTGAAAAAGAATCAAATTCAAGAAGACGAGATTAATGACCCTATATATTGGCTTGAAGAATATTATCGAACTAATAATGATTATACCAAATTATTGCTTACTGAAACTACCTCTACTGTAGATGAGGTTACTGACACAGATATTGAACAATTAAAGGTTGATATTAAACAAGATACTAAGAAAATAGAGGAAATTTTAGAAAAAGCACCTGCGAATAGAAGTGATAAGGATAAGAAGGATTTAGATCAACTAATTAAGGAAAGAAGTATAAAAAATGGTCAATTAGATACGTATAGAATAGAAAAAAAGGTTAAAAAAGATATTCAAAAGGCAGCCGTAAAGATTAGTGGTGAGGCAGGAGCAATTTTGGCAAAAGCACTTATTAATGGTGATTTTACAAGGAAGGATCTTGATAAAATTGAGGGTTTAGCGGCACAATTGGGAATTCAAATTGCTACGCAACTTATTAAGTTTATACCTATGGTGGGACCAATGGCTAGTATCTTTTTTGAAGGTTTTGCAGGTGCTTTTTTTGGATCAAATGCTGGCGATCCCGTACTCGAACGATTACAAAAGGTGCAGGAAACTTTGGATAATATCAATCATAAATTATCTAAAATTGACAAATCCTTAAAAAATATTGAAAGCAATATTTTAGCAAAACTTGAACAAAATGGAGAGCGGGTGATTCAATCTATTGCGGCTAACAATGCCAGAAGGGATTTTCGCGAAATAATGATTGCTAATAAATCTTGGATAGGTACTAATCTTGCTGATATAATTTTACAAATTCACGATCCGATAACAACTGATAAGACTGAAATTTCACGTTTATTAGAAGTAGTACTTAAACCACTTCTTCCGGAAAGTAAAGAACAATATATCCCTAATCAAATAGATAGAGTAGTTCAATTTACTTTAGGATTCAGTTTGGATACATTTTTAGAAGGTGATTTTTCATTAAAAAGTTATGATGATGAGTGTTATGCTGGAAGATTGAAAAAGTTGATGGTAGAGATTGAAGATGTAAGCTTGTTAAATTACGTTAAGGCTTTGAACGATATTCAAGATATTTTAAGCAGTTTTATTGCCTTGCAATTGTCAACAGTGAGTAGCATAACGGCCTGTATGGCATTGGGAAGCCTTAAGCTGGCATCTACACTAAAGGAATTGAAAAAAATAGATAAGGAGTATATAACTCAAATTGCTAAATACCATAAGTTCACAAGTGTGAAAGGAAAATCGTATTTAGAACTTTTACAAGTTCAAACATTAACAGGACTCACTTTTGATTCTGAACATATATTTGAAATTTATGGACAGCTTTTCCAGGGAACACAGCCTTTTACATACGTTTTATTGAACCATCCGGACAAAGGATATATTGATAATATACCTGATTTTAATACACCTGTTTATCAGAAAGAAATCAAAAATTTGGAATCGCCTTGGATATTACGAAAGTTAGACCAGAATGCAGTACTTGTTTCAAAAAAAATGACACAGATTACCAAGGAACCCATTTATTTTCTTAACTATCAGCGTTACGGCAATGAGAACTTGTATGAGTTACAAAGAAGTTATGATACCTATAACATAAACACATTATCATTTATTCCCTGTATCACCAGAAAAGATAGTGGCACCTATTACGTAGCTTTAAAAGTAGCTAATGAAGGTGCAGAGGATAATACAATTCTAAGTTTGGATAAGCATATTATTCAGGTTCAATTTCACGATCCATATCAAAATATTGATATTACTAAGGGTGATGTTGAAGATAATTCAATACTTTTTACAGATATGGAAGATCATGTTTTTATTCAAGATGTCCCTTATTATTCTACTCTTCGTGTTAAAAACGTTAAAAATAATCTGCAAAGTCAATTTTATATTGTTTTTGAAAAAGATAAGCCTGAAGACGAAAATAGTGGAAGTTTAAATCTATATAAATATGATGTTACTGATAATAAGTATATTAAATCCGTTATCATTACCTCATCTCAAAAAGGAGCTATTTTAAAATTCAAATCTAATGGAAAATTAAATTTATACCGAAAAGAAGAGGATGCCGAAACCATAGTTTGGACATACTCTAAGACTTCTACTTCTACTTTAGGAGCATTATTAGAATTTACTAAAAACCCTGGAAAATCACCTCATATAACAATTAGAACATCAGGGGGAGAGTTGCTTGTTGATAATGAAATGATTAAATAACTGAAATAGAAAATAATTTATACAATCACAACAAAAAAATAGTCTTATAATGTCAGAAATGGAAAGTGATAATTTGAATTTAGATCCTGCAGATTCGGCTACTGGTGCTGGAGTAATCAAAATATATGCAAAAGAAAAGGATGGAAAATTAAAACATTACATTTTTACAAATGATGAATGTTGTCAAAAGAGCGGTTTAAAATCTGCAGAAAATTTTGGCCTAAAACTTAAAGAAGTTTATCGTGATTTTTTACAAGAGTTAGGTAAAGTTTTGACGGAAAGAGGAGAAGCAGATAATAAATATTTTAATGCGTTGAAGATTAGTTTGATGCCTTGTGCTACTGATAAAAAACGTAAAGATTTTAAT
>CAZPTJ010000254.1:0-4932 GCA_964589085.1 uncultured Flavobacteriaceae bacterium
CCAAATCGTGATAAAAACCATAAGGTCAGTAGGTCCAAAAAACCATTTATAAAACGCTCCATACCAAATTTGGTTTTTCCATATTTTCTTGCTTGATGTTGTACCACTTTTTCGCCTATTTTTTTATATCCTGCATTTTTGACCAGTACAGGAATATATCTATGCATTTCGCCATAGACATCTATATTCTTAACGACTTCATTCTTATACGCCTTTAGGCCACAATTAAAATCATGAAGTTTTAAACCACTTGTCTTTCTGGCTGCAAAATTAAAAAGTTTGCTAGGGAGGTTTTTACTGAGAATGGCATCATATCTTTTTTTCTTCCACCCAGAAATAAGATCATATCCCTCTTTAGCAATAAGGTTATATAATTCTGGAATTTCTTCTGGACTATCCTGTAAATCTGCATCCATAGTAATAATAACATCTCCTTGGGCCTGCGCAAAACCAGCATGTAATGCTTGAGATTTACCATAATTACGTCGGAAACGAAGGGCTTTAGTGGTGTTATGCTTTCGCGAAAGCGTCTCTAGCGTCTCCCAGGAAGCATCTGTGCTACCATCATCTATAAATAGTAATTCATAAGAAAAACCATTGGCTTCCAGAATCTCTGAAAGCCAATGATGTAATTCATTTATAGATTCCTCTTCATTAAGTAGAGGGATAACAACAGATAGCTGCATATAAAGTTTTTAAGAGCCTTCGTAAGGGTTTTCCTTTTTCAATACTAAACCTGAAATAAGAGAAATTATAAAACCAAAAAACAACCCGCCAATAATCTGAAGAGGTATTGTAATATATGGTTTTGAAAAATTCTTTGAAAATTCTAAACTTTGTTCCATTTGCTCAGGGGTGAAGTCTCTTCCCGAATCAATTATAGCCTGTCGCTGAAGTTCTAATGCTTGTTCAGCAAAATCAGTAACTAATACATTAGAGAGTACTAACTGCCAAATAACTGAAAATAACGAAGAAATTAATGCAATTCCTAATCCTATTTTAATGGCTTGTCCCAGACTTAGATAACCCGAATTTTCCTTTCTAAATGACTTTTGACCAATGACTACTATTATAATAAATATAATAAAACCTATTATACTAAGTGTCCAATTAGGTTCTAAATAAGAGTCCATTACATATCCTATTACTCCAAATACGACTGAAATGAGTCCTAATATCACTCCATAATTAATCATTATTTTTTTAGCAGAAGCTTTTACATTTTCCATGATATTTGATTATTTAGTTGATTATGGATAGTTAGTTCACAAATATATTAAAACGTTACATTTGAAGATAAAAATGAACATATGTAGTAAAAATAATATTTTTAAAACAGAATAGTTGTCAAATTCTAAATTATATGTAAATTTGCAGCTCGAAAAACGAGACGTTTAAACTGAATTAAGATGAAACAAGGTATCCACCCTGAAAATTATAGAGTAGTAGCATTTAAAGACATGTCTAATGATGAAGTGTTCTTAACAAAATCTACTGCAGATACAAAAGAAACGATTGAAGTTGATGGCGTAGAATATCCATTAGTAAAATTGGAAATTTCAAGAACGTCTCATCCTTATTATACAGGTAAGGCTAAACTTGTTGATACAGCTGGTCGTATTGATAAATTCAAAAATAAATATGCTAAGTTTAAAAAATAATTTAGTTGATACTATATACTATTTGAGGGCGCTTTGAGCGCCCTTTTTATTTGCTTTTAATACTGGAGATTTAAAAAATAAACCTAAATATCAAATTGGGAGTAAGTCCTAAACCAAATTCAGTAATTTCTTCAGCATCACTACCATTTGCAGTGAAGTAACGGTTAATAGTATTTTCTCTATCGGTAATGTTCCATACGGAAGCCCCTGCTTGTGCTTTATACTTACCATTAAAATTAAAACTATATAAAGCTGAAAAATCCCACCTGAAATAATCCTCTAGATTAATTGTATTAGGATCAAAAAAGGGGATAATATTATTAACTACATCGGCATTTTCATCAATAGTTGTAGTAGGTTTACCGGTACGCCATTGTATTCCAGTGGCTAATTGTAACCCTCCCTTTTCATAGGCTAAATTAAAGTTGATTGTATGATCAATATTTACATTATTGGAAAAACGATTGATAACCCCAGTTGGAAGAACATCAAAAGTATAATCATTTGTTGCGTATGTATATGCAAATGTAGCCGTAAATGCATTCAAACGTTTGCTTAACAAAAATTCCAGCCCAGAAACATCATATCTCCCTATACCTTCTCTAAACTGCAATTGATTTTGAAAACCTTGGCTTTGAACCGTAATACCGTTTACACGTTTTATAAACCCTTCGACATTGATAAGCCATCCTTTTTTATTAAAAGAAATAGCAGACGAAATTTGATTAGATCTTACTAATGGAATGTCTTCTCCATCCGACAGTATCCAGCGCCGGCTTTCAATACCTAAAAAGTCATTCTGAAAATCTATAATTTGGGTAGTAACCTGACTTTTTAACTCCCCTTGAATATTTAATACAAAAAGATCTAAAAACTGCTGACTAAAGGTGAGCCTGGGTTCAATTCTAAAATCTTCCAATTTATCGTAGTAGGTGCCTCGAAGACCGGCAATAAGCTTTGTTTTTTCATTTTTTGATGAAAAGTCGCCTTCTATATAAGAAGCATGAGAACGAACAACCTCCGTAATACTAGATTGAAATACGGGGTTATTGACATCCTGGACATTTGTTATTCCTGTTTCAATAAATTGATATCCCCCATTAAAAGATAGCGATGTATTTGGCTTATAATCTGTACCGATAAAAACAGAAGTTTCCTGAACATTATTCTCTTGAAATAAGCGTTGATCTTGCAGGATATCAACATTAGTAGCATCTAGAGTAAAATCCGTACCATATAATTGAAACCTGCTGGACCATTTATCATTCCAAGTCCTTTCATAGATGAGTCCTGCAGCCAGATTATCCTGAGAAGCTGTACTACTGCGTGAAGTTTCTTCTCCATCAAATACTCCGGTTTCCAGAAACTCTAATTCATTATTGATAATGAGTCCATTGATTTTTAATTTATCCTTGGGTGAAATAGCATATAACCAACTAAAGTTAAAATCATGGAATGAAAAAACATCTTCAGAATTTGTGACATCCTCACTATTTCTAAATAATTCTGAGTCTTGAAATGCGTTTTCAAAATAGTTGTCAAAAGTTGGAGTCTCAATAAGCTCGTTGAATGATCGTCGCGCTGCAATTCGAAGGGAGGATGACTTAAATACAGGTATGTCAAGAGCAATTTCTCCATTGAGTAGATTTACTGCTGCACTACCTTTAAAGGAATCTGTGACCCTATTATTAGTCTGTATCAATACAGTTCCCGATACACCATCGCCCAAACGGGAAGGAGTCCCATTTTTATAGATTGTAGCTTTATTTGTTGATCTAGGATTGATGGCTGAGATCAAACCAAAAAAATGACCACTTTGGTACAGTTTAATATTATCCCATAAAATTAAATTTTGATCATTAGTACCACCTCTTATATTAATATCGCTTATGCGTTCACTTACACTTTGAATTCCAGGTAAAGCCTGTATTGTTTGAAGTATATCAGTCTCTATTAATCCCGGTAAAGGGCCAAAATCTTCATAGTTGATTAAAAAACTTCCGTCTTTTTCTTTTGAGATTCCTCTTGTAAGATATTCGGTAATCACAATTTCATTAAGCTTTTCTGACGAAACATCAATAGTAATTTGAAAACAAGGTGTTTTAGAAAAATTATAGGATGGCAGACTTTTAGGTTTATATCCTAATAATTGAAAAGAGACCTTTTGATTTTCGTTTGAAACATTTAAACTAAATTGACCATTAACATCCGTTTGTGTCGATCGACCGTTTGAAAAAACAAGAACTCCTGAGAGTGCCTGGTTATTTGCATTAGTTACAATACCACACAAATCATATTTTCCTGCAATAATAGTAACTGCTACCTGATTATTACTTAAAATTTCAAACTGTACAGGCAAATTTTGTGACAGTTGGTTTAAGCTTTCGCGAAAGCTTATATTTTCACTAGGTACTTGAGCATTTAAATTTTTGATATCCTCCTCTACATATGAAAAATCCATATTGTAACGATCTTTAAGAATCGTCAAAACGTCTTTAAGAGGCAAAGACTCTGGTGTCACCTGTCCAAAAAAGAAGGAGGAACAAAATAGTATGACAATAAAACAATATTTTTTTAAGTAGCGTGTTTTAATGTGCTTGTGAGTATTTAAAAATCGTTTCCCAAATGTAAGTACATTTAAGTAAATAGTTAAATGTTAATTTCCCGATATTATCATATCATCGATTTTTATGGATATTAAATAACTCAAGTTCCTTATTTTCAGATTAGGTGTTTGATTTGAAAAGTCATTACAAAAAGGATTAGCTTAATGATCAATCCATTGATAGTTACCGCACTTATTCTTTTAGGCATAAGGCTACATATTTGACTAATAGATGTTTCAATGATTTTTCTCATAGCTTTCTTAATATAAACGGTATAGGCTTTGTTTTTTCTTTTTGAATTCGATTTTCTAGTTATTTGTAAATTAATTTGTTCGACTTCTTCAAAAAGGTATTCTATCTCATAATCTGTATATCCACTATCACCATATAAGGAACTTTCAGCAGGTAAGTCATGGTAGATTCACTTAAGTATTTGAGAGTCGTGTTCTTTTTCCTGGACAAGGTACATCTTTACAGGAATCCCATCTTTAGTAGTCACTAATGTGCCTTAAGACCATAGAAATATTTCCTTTTAGACGCATTATAGCCTCTGAATTGTTCTCCTCTGAGTAATTTGCAACGCTTTATTCTGATATTATGACATATTTTAACAGGAAAGGAATCAATAATATATTCCATCTCACAATAAATGTATTTGAATACTC
>CAZPTJ010000255.1:0-4918 GCA_964589085.1 uncultured Flavobacteriaceae bacterium
TAAATTAAACCGAGGATCCGGAATATAGGATAATCGTTTCATCGCAGAAATTTCTAAGGTTAGGAAATTAAACTCTTCCACTACTTTTCCAGTGAGTTTATAAATTCCTTTTCCCTTAAAAGGATAACGTTTTGCCACTGGAGGGAAGTGAACCGTATCAATCCATTGTCCAGTCTGATCCAGAAAAGTGCCAAAATTCATACGTTTACCGCCAGAAGTACGGGTATTTTTTATGGTTACCAGATAACCGTACAATTGTATGGTTTTGTTTTTATAGTGTTTCATGTCACTGGCATTTAAGAAAGCATCTGGTTTTTGTTCCAATAATAAAAATGGATCACATAAGGGGAATCCAAGTAATTCTATTTGATCAAATGCATTTTCTAATTGTGTAATATAAAATTGAGGTAGGGTGAAATCTTGATTTTTTATTTGAAAAAGTTGCTCTTGTTTTATTGGAGATATTTGAGCGTTGGTTCTATAATATGCTTTCCATAGCAATGTGCGTTTATCATTGAGCGTAAAGCGAAAAGCATCTATGCGTATCAGAATGTCTAATTGTTCGATCCCTAAGGGTATACGATTTATAAAATCATCTAAGCTTAAAAATGGACCCGCTATCCTAGCTTCTAAAATCAA
This sequence comes from uncultured Flavobacteriaceae bacterium, assembly GCA_964589085.1. Classification (GTDB taxonomy): domain Bacteria; phylum Bacteroidota; class Bacteroidia; order Flavobacteriales; family Flavobacteriaceae; genus Dokdonia. The sequence continues at coordinate 640 of CAZPTJ010000255.1, forward strand.
TGTCCCTGTTTTGTGATCTAAACCGTTAAGTATATTAAAACCCAGATAAATATCTTTATCCTGAATGCAGGTTTTCCAAATACTTGTATTGACACAAGGAGGATGAATCGTTGCTCCGTATTTCTGAGCTTCATGAATGTACGTTTCTATACGATAAAAACCACCACCGTTATTTATAGTGGCGACCATATATTCTAACGGGTAATAGCATTTAAGATATAAACTCTGATAGCTTTCTACGGCGTAAGAAGCTGAATGCCCTTTCGCGAAAGCGTAACCTGCAAAACTCTCGATCTGTCGCCATACATCAAAAATAACTGCATCTGTCTCTCCGTTTTTACGACAATTGTCTATAAACTTTTGTTTGACCGCCTGAAACTCTTCACGAGAACGAAATTTTCCACTCATACCACGGCGTAAGACATCGGCTTCTCCTAAACTAAGACCGGCATAATGATGCGCTACTTTAATTACATCTTCCTGATATACCATGACTCCATAGGTCTCCGGCATGATTTTCTGGAGGACAGGATGTGCTGTTGCGCGTCGTTCAGGATTTTTATGTCGGAGAATGTATTCTCGCATCATCCCACTTTTTGCTACTCCTGGTCGTATGATGGAACTAGCAGCGACTAATCCCAGATAATTATCTACACTTAATTTTTTAAGGAGCATACGCATAGCTGGAGATTCTACATAAAAACAACCGATACATGCTGCACGACTCACCATACCATTAATAGCTGCATCTTTAAAAAAAGGTTTTGCCTGATGGATATCAGGTAGCATAACATGGGGTTGATTTTGTTTTATAATGGACAGTGCATCTTTGATTTTTCCCAAGCCGCGTTGGCCTAAGATGTCAAATTTATATAAGCCTACATCTTCAGCGATATGCATATCAAATTGCACGGTAGGAAATCCTTTGGGAGGAAGATGTGTGGCCGAAAAGTAATGCATAGAACGTTCGGCAATTAGAATGCCACCTGCGTGAATGCTCAAGTAATTGGGCATACCGTGCAAATATTGAGCATATCGGATGACCAGCTTTGATAGCTTGTCTAAGGTGTTTAGATTGTATTTCCCATCACTCAATCTATCAATCTCATGTTTAGGTAGACCGAACACTTTGCCTAATTCCCGAACAGCACCACTGTGCTTAAAAGAAACATAAGCCCCCAGGAGCGCTACTTGTCCTTGTTTACCAAAAGTTTCAAAAATAAAACGGGTAACATCTTCACGATCCCAGGAGGAGAAGTCAATATCAAAATCTGGAGGATTTGCACGATATAAATTCATAAACCGTTCAAAATACAGATCTAATTCTATAGGATCTACATCGGTAATTTCAAGAAGATACGCCACAATACTATTAGCGCCACTACCGCGTCCTACATGATAATACCCTTGTGCTTTGGCATATTGGATAATACGCCAGTTAATGAGAAAAAAAGAGACAAATTCCATGTGTTTAATCAACTTTAATTCTTTGTTGAGGCGCTTTTGTATTTCAGGAGTAATCGTTGTATAACGATATTTGAGTCCTTTTTTGCATAGTTTTTTAAGAAGTGTATAATCATCATCGATACTGCCTGTATAGGCTTTTAAATTTTGTGGAGAGCGTGCTGTAGAGAAATCAAATGTAATACTACATTGACCCAGTAATCGGGCAGTGTTTTTTAAAATATGTGGATGTTCCTGAAATGCGTGATATATAGTTTCAGGATCAATCATACCTTGTTGCTTATCACCTTGCTCCGATAGAGGTAGTTTGCTTAAGAGGGTATTGTTATCTATTGCTCTTAATAAGCGATGAATATTATAATCTCGCTTGTCGCGAAAACTGATAGTCTGCAATACAACGAGTTTTTTTTTATAGGAGGCTACCGTTGAAAAGGGGAGTTTGTTAAGGTCTTTACTAGGAATACCAATAAACTCCTGCGCTGAAAATGAAACCCTTTTAAAATGTTGCGCCTTTTTAAAAGGATATATGATATAGGCATATTTAAAATGAGGAGCGATGGAAGGGAAGGCTTTTTTTTGATGTAAATGCTCAGAAAGAAAGTGATTAAGTTCCATAAAGCCCTCATTATTCTGCGCAATGCCGACATAACATTGCTCCACTCCATTACGAAAATCAATACCAACAATAGGTTTGATATTGTATTTAGGCGCTTTTCTAATAAAGTTCAGACAAGCCGAAGTATTATTAATATCGGTCAATACCATTTGTCCGACCTTATTTTTTTGTGCAAATGCTAAGAGCTCATCTTCAGAAAAGGTACCGTAACGTAAGCTATAATAGGTATGGCAGTTGAGAAACATGATTAGTAGCTGTTAGTCATTAGTTGTTAGGACGCTTCGCTTGTAGACTATATGTATATTAGTCTTTAATAGTGTTTGAGAAAAGAATCAAGACTAAAACCGATTATTTGTGATAAGTGTTTGTTTTTTTGTTTATGTATTACCGTTTATTGATTATGATTATTTTCATAACGATAGAAAATAATCATAATGATGACTTACACTTTTTAAATTCCAAATTCCAAATTCCGAACTCTGAATTTCTCGCACTCTAAATGCTGAACTTTCAAAAGTCCTGCTTCTTGAATCCTTTTAGTCTTGTTTCCTTTCAACCATACTTTTTTGTATCTATATTCTAGCAGCGAGTGTAACGAGCGATCTATTTCACTGTGTGCGATGTGCTAATACAATAGGGGGCTCACCATTAAAGGGATTGGTGAAATTTCCTATGCTACGTGCGCCTTCACCCATGGTGGCAGCACGCATGACACTACGGGCACCATATCGTAATCGTATCGCGTCCATCGCCTGATAAAGATTAACGGTTTTTTTAGGGTCTTCAAAAAGCTGTATTTGATATTGTCCTTCGGTTAATGCACTATAACGTACACCAACGAGCCGTATTAATAACCTACGGTTATATAATTTTTGAAAGAGTTCCATCACTTTAGGAATAAGGTGATGATCTGCCGAGGTATATGGAATCTTTAATTGTTTGGAATAGGTTTGAAAATCAGAATAACGCACTTTAACGGTAATGCAAGAGGTAAGTTTGCTTCCGCGACGTAATTGAAATGCCAGGTTTTCTGCCATGGCAATGATGGTGGTTTTTAATTGTGTGATATCTGTAGTGTCGCGTCCATAGGTACGCTCACTGGAAATAGATTTGCGTTCATGATATTGCACAATAGGGGTGTGGTCTATACCATTGGCACGTTGCCAAATGACTTGTCCGTTTTTTCCAAAAACAGAACGCATCATTGCTACAGGCATTTGTTGTACCAGTTTCACTTGTTTAATCCCGAGATTACAGAAAGTGCGAAAGGTTTTTTCACCTACCATAGGGATTTTCTTGATGGATAAGGGAGCAAGAAATGGCTTTTCATATCCACTATCTATTTTGAGTTGGTTATTGGGTTTGGCTTCATTAGTAGCCACTTTAGAAACTGTTTTATTAGCCGATAGGCCGAAGGAGATGGGAAGTCCTGTTTCTTTGGTGATTTTATGACGTAATTCAGAAGCAAATTGATAACAACCAAAGAAACGATCCATCCCACTGAGGTCTGCATAAAACTCGTCTACACTGGATTTTTCCAGCACAGGAACTTCTTGTTGGATAAGCGCAGTGACTGCCTTAGAAAATTTGGTATATGTACCCGCATTACCCCGTATCACAACCGCTTCCGGGCATAAGCTACGGGCCATTTTCATAGGCATCCCGGAATGCACGCCATAAGCTCGGGTTTCATAACTAGCGGCACTCACTACACCTCGATCCCCAGTACCCCCTACAATAACTGGCTTGTTATTTAAACGGCTATCCAAAAGTCGTTCACAAGAAACAAAAAATGTGTCCAGATCGAGATGTAGTATGGTCCGCTTCATTATTTAATGGATATAATACAAATATATGGAAATATTACATAATAAATTTTATATTCCTCTTAAAAAGTTAATCGATATAACTTATCTACAAGGTCGACTTACGTTTGGTCCTGCGCAAAAACCTATTTGACATCCATTCACACATAATCCCCATAACGCGCGAGATCCATCTCCACAACTTTGAGCAGTTCCACAGAATGCGGTTCCGCCACCATTGATACTTTTTTGCTCTTTCTTATTTAGAGTTTGAGCTCCTTCTAATTTTAAAATGTTCTTTAACATAATTAGTAATTTTGAAATTAAATATTTTCCCTGAACATTTTAAGACACTCAGAGTTTATGTCTGCTCTTGCAAGACTCTTCTCAATAA
>CAZPTJ010000256.1:0-4897 GCA_964589085.1 uncultured Flavobacteriaceae bacterium
CGAAGATATCGTAGAAATGGAAGAGATTGAACGCGATCTTGGTTTTTAATTAATAAATAGGATATAGAAGTTTCTATCAGTTTATCAGATATAAATGTCTTGATTCCTGATCCTAGAAACGTAGCGATCTTGTATCGAAAAAATAAGAATTAGTTTATACTTAAACAATCAATGCCAATAGATCTCAATATTCATATTTTAGGCTGCTATGCCGCGACTCCGGGAACATTTAAGAACCCTACCTCACAAGTACTCAATATACGCAATCATCTTTTTTTAATTGATTGTGGCGAAGGGACTCAGGTGGCTTTGCGCCAAAATAAAATTAAGTTCGCCCGGATCAAACATATTTTTATTTCGCATTTACACGGCGATCATTTTTTTGGTCTGATTGGAGTGATATCTACCTTTAGTCTATTAAAACGTACCGCGCCATTGACCATTTATGGACCCAAAGGCATTAAAGAAATATGTCTCCTGCAATTAAAGCTATCACAAACCAGGACCAGTTATCCCTTGTACTTTAAAGAATTAACAAGTAAAAGCCCTGAGACTATTTACGAAGACGATAAGGTGACCGTGACCACGATCCCTTTGAATCACCGTATTTATGCAAATGGGTTTGTATTCAGAGAAAAAGAAGGAGAGCGTAAGCTCAATATTGATGAAGCACTGCGTTTAGACATAGACAAAGCCTATTTTAATAAGATCAAACAAGGAGGAGATGGTATAGGTAAAGATGGTACGATTGTCCCTAATGCACAGCTTACTTTTGATCCCGAACCTGCAAAGAGTTATGCCTATTGTAGTGATACCGCATATCATGCAGCGATAATTCCTCAAATTGAAGGAGTTACCGCTTTATATCACGAAGCTACCTTTTTAGAAAGTCATAAGCATCTTACGACGATCACCGGACACAGTACGGCAATAGAGGCCGCCCAAATTGCTAAGGAGGCAGGAGTGCAACACCTTATTTTAGGCCATTATTCCACGAGATATCCCGATATTCAAATCTTTAAAGAAGAAGCAGAGACCGTTTTTCCGAAGGTGCTCCTCGGAGATGATGGCGTTTCTTTTTCTTTTTAACACAACACCGATGGATCAGGATAAAAAAATACCGAAACAATTATTAGCACGTTTACAAGAACACTTTGATCAATTAGTGCCTCGTAATCTTTTTCTGGTCAAACAGGACACACAAGTAGATCGGGTATATCGCACTGCAGGTTCTACGGCGGTTAAAAACAATATTACCATCGCTTTTCGTATTGAACATGATGGTGATTATTATTGTGAGTATTTTCTAGATGCCGATGGATATACAGAGCATCGCCGTTACTTTTTTGCCACGGATGAAGTGGAATTATTAGAAAATTACGAAGGGCAATCTGGATATGATGATGAAGAATTAAGCTATGAAGAGCATATGCGTATCATCAAGCATAACAAAAAAATACGTGATCTGTTAATTAAGAAGGGGTTTGTAAAGAAATGATATCTTAGCTTCCTGTATCTAGAATTAGACACTCGGCATTCATTTCAGGATTCTGTTGAACCTTATCTTAATGTTGGCGTGCATTACATACAAATGGAAAATTTAACTGACATATTAGATATTGACTCGGGTGCAGAGATAAAGCAGTTTAAAAAGGGAGACATTCTTCAAAGAGCTGGGGATGCTATTGCCACAACTTTTTATGTAAAGAAAGGTCTTATAAGAAGTTATATAATTGACAGTAAAGGAAAAGAACACATTTTTATGTTTGCTCCCGAAGGTTGGATAATTGCCGATGTCGAGGCTTTAGAATTTAATGAACCTATACAATTATTTATTGATTGCCTAGAAGACTCAGAAATAATCATCTTTAATAAAGATTATCTATTCAAGGAAGATTACACTAAAGAGAAAATGGCCAAGAATGCACGGCTTTTATATAGACGCATGGGTAAATTACAGCGTAGAGTCTTAATGTTAATGGGGTCACCAGCGATAGACCGTTACATGTACTTTTTAAATACCTATCCAGAATTACCCAATCGAATCTCCCAGCGAATGATAGCAACATATTTAGGCATCACACCTCAGACTCTTAGTACGATAAGGACTAAAATAGCACGCTCCAAATAATCCTTATATCAAACCTCATTTTTGTTGAATTGGTATTACTCATTTCTTCATCTAGATGAATGCATAGCATAAGTCAAGTCCCGAAATTTGAACTTAAATTTCTGACTTATGAATAAAATTTTAAATATTGAACCCCTCGGTTTTCCGTGGAAAACTCAAGATCCCTTTTTGTTCTGCGCGTATCACAGAGATGAATACCCAAAGGGAAATTCGAACCTTGGTGTTGACTTTAAGCAACTCCAGGGAAGGAATGTTGGACAAGATTTTGTCGTAAAAGATGGATGGAGAATGTATCATGGCAGTAATATACCCGGATTCCCTTATCACCCGCACAGAGGTTTTGAAACCATTACCATAAATAAAGAAGGAGTTGTAGACCATTCTGATTCTCTGGGTGCAGCTGGTCGATTCATGGATGGGGATGTGCAATGGATGACAGCAGGGAAAGGTATTCAACACTCTGAAATGTTTCCTTTACTCAATGAAGAGAAAGGAAATCCATTAGAAATTTTTCAGATTTGGTTAAACCTACCGAAGGTTTCTAAAATGGTGGAACCACATTTTAAAATGTTGTGGAATGAGGACATTCCTGTGATCAAACATAAAGATGATTCAGATAAATTGACAATCATCCAAGTAATTGCTGGGAATATTAAAGATACAAAGGCTCTAGACCCCACTCCAAATTCTTGGGCTGCCAAACCTGAAAATGTCGTAGGAGTATTTACGGTTAAAATGGAAATTGGTGCGAGTTGGACTTTGCCTAGAACTAGTAGTAGTGCCAAACGTTCTGTATTCTATTATAAAGGCAATACCATAGAAATTGAAGGTAAAACTATTACTTCGTGTCACACTATAGAACTGATGGCCGATGAAAATATTACACTCCAAAATGGCAATGAGGATTCTTATTTACTAATTCTAGAAGGCAAGCCAATAGGAGAGCCTGTGGTACAACATGGTCCTTTTGTTATGAATACCCAGGAAGAAATTCGTGATGCTATGAAAGATTATGGCAAGACCCAATTTGGTGGTTGGCCCTGGCCAGAAACAGAAGTGATACATCCAAGAGAAAAAGGAAGATTTGCATTGCATAGTAATGGAAAAGAAGAAACTAAATTAGAAAAACAATCATGAGCAAACCAAAAATAGCGGATAGAAAACCGATCAAAATAGAATTAAAGAAAGGAGAAGAACAATATTGGTGTGCCTGTGGATTAAGCAGTAATCAGCCTTATTGCGATGGATCTCATAGAACCACTGATATAACACCCAAAAAATTCGTAGCCGAAGAAAGTGGAGATGCCTACTTATGTATGTGTAAACACACTTCTAATCCACCCTATTGTGATGGAACCCATGCTAAATTACCTGAAGAATCTGATAATTCGCAAACTGCAGCAGCAGTTAGTTATGGATCAACAAAAGAAGAACCAACACTGGCTTACATTAAGGCACTGGCTAGAGATGGCTTAACAAAAACGGGACATCACGGTGAAATGGGAGCTATGGGTGTACCTATTCCGGAGTTACCTCAATGGAAGGATATCCAATTGTTGGCGGCCCAAATGGCAACAAAACCATTAATGGAAGACGTAGCAGTAGCTTCCGAATTAATAATTGGACCTAATGCTAAAAAACCATTAAAATTAGACATTCCACTTTTTGTGTCAGATATGAGTTTTGGTGCACTATCAGAAGAAGCCAAAGTTTCATTGGCTAAAGGAGCAGAACTTGCAGGAACAGGAATTTGTTCTGGCGAAGGAGGGATGTTGGATGAAGAACAAGCTGCTAATAGTAAATACTTTTATGAATATGCTTCTGCCAAATTTGGATTTGATTGGAAAAAATTAAAGCGGGTTCAGGCTTTCCATTTTAAAGGAGGACAAGGTGCAAAAACAGGAACAGGAGGTCACCTATCAGGTAATAAAGTAACTGGAAAAATTGCAAAGGTTAGAAATTTGGAAGAAGGAACTCCTGCCGTTTCCCCACCAACTTTCGATGATTTAATAACAGTTGAAGATTTTAAAAACTTCTCGGATAAAGTTCGTGAAGTAACTGGAGGTATTCCTATAGGCTTCAAATTATCTGCTAATCATATAGAAGAAGACATTCAGTTTGCATTGGATGCAAGTGCCGATTACATTATTTTAGACGGAAGAGGAGGAGGAACTGGTGCTGCACCACTAATTTTCAGAAACAATATCTCCGTTCCTACTATTCCGGCTCTGGCTAGAGCAAGACATTACTTGGATCAAGTGAATAGAAAAGACGTAACCTTAATCATTACTGGTGGAATTCGAGTGCCTGACGATTTTATTAAGGCAATGGCTTTAGGAGCAGACGGAATCGCATTATCGAATGCTGCATTGCAATCTATAGGGTGTGTAGCAGCCAGAATGTGTAATACAAATAATTGTCCAGCTGGTGTGGCAACTCAAAAACCAGAATTGAGAAAATTATTGAATGTAAATAAATCTGCTAACCAATTATACAATTTCTTCTCTGCTTCAACAGAATTAATGAAAGTTATGGCAAGAGCCTGTGGGCACAATCACTTGAATAAATTGAACCAAAAAGACATCACTTCTTGGAAGAAAGACATAGCAGAATTAACGGGAATCAAATTTGCCGGAATGAAATAAAAGGCATTTCAACCCTATGCATAAACAATAGTGGTTTGGGAACTTTCTCAAACCGTTATTGTTCATATATTAAACCCAGATTATGCATTAGAACTTTGTGATGAACCTTGAAAGTACCATA
>CAZPTJ010000257.1:0-4888 GCA_964589085.1 uncultured Flavobacteriaceae bacterium
TTATTTATACGAACGTTGTTTCAACTCAATATTCTCATAAGTAAGCTCCTCTTTGTGCAATACTGCATCTTTAGGTTCTCCTTTATATTCCCAAGCAGATACAAACGTGAAATTTTCATCATCACGTTTTGCTTCTCCTTTTTGTGGTCCATCTTCTTCAACCGATTCTTCTCTAAAATGTCCTCCACAAGATTCGGAGCGATGCAAGGCATCTTTAGCAAATAATTCACCCAGCTCTAAAAAGTCAGCTACTCGGCCAGCTTTTGCTAGTTCTTCATTAAATTCATTGGCGCCTCCAGGGATTCTTACATCTGCATAGAATTCTTTGCGTAATGCACTTATTTCTTCAATAGCTTCCTTAAGTCCTTTTTCGTTTCGGGACATTCCGCATTTATCCCACATGATTTTACCTAATCTTCTATGGAAATAATCAACGGGTTTTGTTCCGTTATTGTTTACTAATTTGTCTATCTGTTCCCGCACATGCTGCTCTGCAGCTTCAAACTCCGGACTGTCTGTAGCAATTGGGCCAGTTCTAATATCGTGAGACAGATAATCTCCTATCGTATAGGGCAACACAAAATAGCCATCAGCCAGGCCTTGCATTAATGCAGAAGCTCCAAGTCTATTCGCACCGTGATCTGAGAAATTTGCTTCACCTATAGCATATAATCCTTCTACCGATGTCATTAAATTATAGTCTACCCAAATACCGCCCATCGTATAATGTACAGCAGGATAGATCATCATGGGGGTTTCGTATGGGTTTTGATCTACAATTTTTTCATACATCTGGAATAAGTTTCCATACTTATTCTTTACCACTTCCTTCCCTAGTCTTTTAACCACGGCAGGATCGTTTGCATCCTCATGATGGATATAGGCTTGTTCTTTTCCGTAGCGCTCAATTGCACTGGCAAAATCAAGATAAACAGCTTCTCCCGTTGCATTAACGCCATAACCGGCATCACAACGTTCCTTAGCCGCACGTGAAGCTACATCTCGTGGTACTAAATTACCAAAGGCCGGATAACGACGCTCGAGATAATAATCACGATCTTCTTCTGCCAGATCAGTAGGCTTTAATTTTCCTGCCCGTATGGCTTCTACATCTTCCATTTTCTTTGGTACCCATATACGGCCATCATTACGTAAGGATTCTGACATTAATGTCAGCTTCGATTGATGATCTCCCGATACAGGAATACAGGTTGGATGTATCTGTGTATAACAAGGATTAGCAAAATGTGCTCCTCGTTTATGTGCTTTCCAGGCAGCTGTCACATTACTTCCCATCGCATTAGTCGACAGATAAAAAACATTTCCATAACCTCCCGTTCCTAAAACTACGGCATGTGCACTATGTCGCTCTATTTCTCCGGTAATAAGATTGCGGGTGATAATGCCTCGTGCTTTACCATCAACAACGACAACATCCAACATCTCATGACGGGTATGCATTTTTATTTTTCCACGACCTATCTGTCGGTTCATTGCAGAATAGGCACCGAGTAATAATTGTTGTCCTGTTTGTCCTTTAGCATAAAAGGTACGACTTACTAATACTCCTCCAAACGAACGATTATCTAAAAGCCCTCCATAGTCTCTGGCAAAGGGAACTCCTTGCGCCACACATTGATCAATAATATTGGCCGACACCTCAGCAAGACGATATACGTTAGCTTCTCTACTACGATAATCACCTCCTTTTACAGTATCGTAAAAAAGACGATAATCTGAATCTCCATCACCTTGATAATTTTTTGAGGCATTAATTCCTCCTTGTGCCGCAATAGAGTGTGCTCTTCTGGGGGAATCTTGAAAACAAAATGCTTTTACATTATATCCCAGTTCTGCAAGGGTAGCCGCAGCTGATCCTCCTGCAAGCCCTGTTCCTACCACAATAACATCAATAAGACGTTTGTTTGCAGGATTAACAAGGTTAATATCGTTTTTATGTTTAGTCCACTTATCTTTTAATGGTCCTGATGGTATTTTTGAATCTAATGCCATATGTTGTCGAATTAATGTGGAAGTTGATTAAAGTGGTGATATACTGCAATAAATATAAACCCTAAAGGAATTGCTATTGCCCATATGGTCGTAAACCCTTTTAAGGCCTTAGAGTATTTATTATTAAATCCAACCGATTGAAAAGAGGACTGAAAACCATGTAACAAGTGAAGCATCAATAGTATAAAGGCAACTACATAAATTCCTACGCGCCAAGGTTGTTCAAACTTATGAATGGTCTCTGCATAATATCGGGTCGGATCTTCCGGGTGCGTTTCAACATACTTATGGATAAGTTCTGGAATAAAGAAATCGTAAAAATGCAATCCTAAGAACGCAAGAATCACTAATCCTGTTAAGACCATATTACGCGACATCCAGCTAGCATTAGCACTTCCTTTATACGAAGCATATTTTACAGGTCTGGCCTTCTTGTTTTTAAGGTCCAGCCATATTCCAACAATAAAATGGAAGAAGATGGCAAACACAAGTATAGGTTGCATAACAAATTGCACCAATGGATTCGTCCCCATAAAATGGGATACCACATTATGTGTATCCTCAGAAACTACCGATAAAAAATTGATGACAAAATGCTGTGTCAAAAAAACAACAAGAAATAAGGCAGAAAGAGCCATCGCAAACTTTCTACCTATTGAAGAATTGAGTATGTTACCCATTTGAGTTTTTTTTGGTTTTTATCAAAAATACGTCGCAATGGTTTTTTTAACAAACTTTAGACGTATTCAATCTGTCTTATTAAGTAAAATCAGTCTTATTTAGAATGGGTATAAGAAACCTTTACAATTTTTCTAAATATTTGTCTTCTTTCCGCGAAAAAAGTACAAGAACTTGATTTATTAAACACCAAAAAAATTAGACCTTATCTTACAGAAATCTTTTAAGTAAAAATATTCGGACTATTGTTTTTATTTAATTTCAAGTTCGGTTTTTGCTGCTTCAGAATTTCCTCCTCCACCATCAAGAACAACAGTATACTTTCCTTTAGGTAAATAGTATTTTCCGTTAGATTGTTCGCTAATCTTGAGATTATCATTGGCTTTTTCTAAGGCTTTTTTTCCTTTTTCGGTTATGGTTAAATCATAATCGGCAATAGCGATACCAGATTTTGGTAGCAACGGCATGCTTTGGAGCACATTCCCCGATGTATCTTTAATTACAAGACTAAACTTCCCGGCATAACTTAGGTAATAAGGAATAGATACCTTAGGTTCAAAAGCATCACCCCACATACTAAAGCTATTTCCCCATCTCGGAGAACTGCGTACAGAAGCCACATCAAAAAGTTGTACACGTTGCTGCGCATCCAATTCCTGAATCACACTAATATCCGCCTTATAAATACTACGCCCGTGAGTACCTACAAGCAAGTGATTATCTCGTTTTTGAATCTTAAGGTCATGTACCGCTACTGCTGTTAAACCTTTGGCGAAAGCGTGCCAGGTTCCTCCCATATCCATACTCACATAAACACCATTATCCGTCCCAACATAAATGATGTTTTTATCTTTAGGATCCTCAACAATTGCATTAACAGGAGATGCCGGAATATTTCCTGAAATATTAGTCCAGGTTTGACCATAGTTTTCAGACACATATACATAGGTTTTAAAATCATCCCAGCGATAACCATTTAAAGTGGCGTAAACACGTTCTTTTTTATGTTCGGAAGCCACAATACGTGACACCCAAAGGTCTTTAGGCAGGTTATTACTTATACGTTGCCAGTCTCCACCTCCATTTTTAGTCACATGGATATAACCGTCATCACTACCTACATAGATCAATCCAAATTGGAAAGGAGATTCACTTATCGTACTTAAGGTTCCATAGGCAACATTTCCTTTTTTCCCTCCAGTGGTCAGATCATCTGAAATCGCTGTCCAGGAATCTCCCTGATCTAATGATCTTAGTAGTTTATTCCCTCCAAAATACACGATGTCCTGATTATGAGGGCTCAGTAAAATAGGTGTTTGCCAGTTAAAGCGATACGGGTTCTCCCCAAGTTCATGTTTGATATTAAAACGTTTGATTTCTTCGGTAGCTCTGTTGATCCGAAAGTAATTCCCAAACTGAAAACCGGTATATACCACATTGGCATCACGACTGTCTACTTGTACTTGCATGCCATCACCGCCCATAATACTCTCCCAGGGGTATTGACCACTTTGATGCCAACGCTTGTTTTCCTGAGCCGTATTTGCACCAACCCAAACACCGTTGTCCTGCAAACCTCCATAGACATTATACGGTTCTTCATTATCTACCTGAATATAGTAGAATTGTCCTACAGAAGGGTCATTTGCTTTGATCCAGTTTTCACCATCATCGTAGGTTATATTAACTCCACCATCATTACCATTAATCAAATGATTGGGGTTTTTAGGGTTAATCCATAGCGAATGATGATCAGCATGGACATTCTCTCTACTGATATTGGTAAACGTCTTACCACCATCTTTAGATTTTACGATAGGTACTCCATAAATGTAGATGTGATCTTTATTTTGAGGGTTCACATGAATCTGAGCAAAATAATAACCGTAACTATAAAAGATATCATCCAGATAACCTTCATGGGTTTTCTTCCAGGATTGCCCTCCATTATTGGATCGATATACTTCTGCGCCTACCACAGGCGTATCAAAAAGCAGGCTATTGGCATCTTCCAGATAACGAGCCAAATCAATAGGTTTTACAGCACTTTCGCGCACCATAGTTTTTACAGTTGAGGCACGATATTTTTCTTGAAAATTATTTTGCTTTAAAAACCCATTGAGTTTATCATTATCTAAAGCGAGAAAAGCCTCTCTGGACATTGTTTTAAAATCGTCTTTTGTTAAACGATCTCCAT
>CAZPTJ010000258.1:0-4822 GCA_964589085.1 uncultured Flavobacteriaceae bacterium
TTGATCCTGAAAATGAAAATAGAAAGGCATTGGAAGCACAAGGGTTTCGCTTTGCGGCTCAAGGTGATAGGTTTTTGTTATAAATCAGACCAAGTCACTCTTGTGTTACAACGTTTTCGTTGTCTTTTTCATACCTTTGCACCACCAAAAATCAAGCCTCCCTCTATGGAACAAATAGCACCATATACTCCAAAAAATAAAGTACGCATTGTTACTGCCGCATCTCTCTTTGATGGTCACGATGCAGCTATAAATATTATGCGTCGTATTATACAGAGTACAGGCGTAGAAGTTATTCATTTAGGTCATGATCGTTCAGTAGAAGAAGTAGTGAATACAGCTATTCAGGAAGATGCTAATGCCATAGCAATGACTTCATACCAAGGCGGTCATAATGAATACTTTAAGTATATGTATGATTTATTGCAGGAAAAAGGTGCTGGACATATTAAAATTTTTGGAGGTGGAGGTGGTGTCATCTTGCCTGAGGAGATAGAAGATTTAATGAATTATGGGATTACCCGTATTTATTCTCCTGATGATGGAAGAGCACTAGGATTACAGGGGATGATTAATGATTTGGTACAGCAATCTGATTATCCTATAGGAGATGCCCTAAATGGTGAAATAGATCATTTACAAGAAAAGAAACCTACTGCTATTGCCCGTGTGATTTCAGCCGCAGAGAACTTCCCTGAAATTGCTGCCGAAACGCTGGATGCAATCCATGAAAAGAATAAAACATCGTTAACTCCGGTATTAGGAATTACAGGAACGGGAGGTGCAGGAAAATCTTCGCTCGTAGATGAACTGGTAAGACGGTTTTTGATTGATTTTCCAGAGAAAACGATTGGATTAATATCTGTAGATCCCTCAAAACGTAAGACAGGTGGAGCTTTGTTAGGTGATCGTATACGTATGAATGCCATTAATTCACCACGAGTATATATGCGTTCCTTAGCGACACGCCAAAGCAATCTCGCCCTTTCTAAATATGTAAGTGAGGCGATTGAAGTCCTGAAAGCTGCAGCTTATGATCTTATTATTTTAGAAACTTCAGGGATTGGCCAGTCAGATACAGAGATTTTAGAGCATTCTGATGTGAGCTTGTATGTAATGACTCCAGAATTTGGAGCTGCTACCCAGTTGGAAAAAATTGACATGCTCGATTTTGCTGACCTGGTTGCCATTAACAAATTTGACAAACGTGGCGCATTAGATGCATTACGTGACGTTAAAAAACAATACATGCGTAATCATCAGTTATGGGAAACACACCAGGATGACTTACCTGTATTTGGCACCATAGCTTCTCAATTTAATGACCCAGGGATGAATACACTCTATAAAGCTATTATGGAGAAGGTAAATAGGGTTAATGAAGCACTGTTGGAGTCCGGTTTTGAGATCAGTAAGGAAATGAGTGAGAAAATCTTTGTGATTCCTCCAGCACGTACACGGTATCTCAGTGAGATTGCAGAGAATAATAGGGGGTATGATGCTTCCGCGAAAGCGCAGCAAGAAACAGCACAACGTCTATACGGTATTTATAAGACGATAGAGAGTATTACGGGATCGGCACCTGTTCTGGATAAAACTGGACTAGATGTCAGTTCGAGCGCAGTCGAGAACGATCAGGATTTGATCAAGCTTTTAATAGCTCAGTTTGATAAAGTAAAACTGGATTTTGATCCCCATAACTGGGAGATTATACTGGGATGGGAAACTAAGGTCAATCGTTATAAGGCACCAGTCTATAGTTTTAAAGTACGTGATAAAGAAATTAAAATTGATACCCATACAGTCTCACTTTCGCATACGCAAATCCCAAAAGTAGCCCTGCCTAAATATGAAGCTTGGGGAGATATCCTACGATGGAGTTTACAAGAGAATGTTCCTGGTGAGTTTCCTTATACTTCGGGATTATATCCCTTTAAACGTACTGGAGAAGATCCTACCCGTATGTTTGCAGGAGAAGGAGGGCCAGAACGTACCAACAGACGTTTTCACTATGTGAGTTTGGGAATGCCTGCTAAACGTTTAAGTACTGCTTTTGATAGTGTTACACTCTACGGTAACGATCCAGGTCATCGTCCTGATATCTATGGAAAGATTGGAAATGCAGGAGTGTCCATATGCTGTCTTGATGATGCTAAAAAATTGTATTCTGGATTTGATCTAAGTCACCCGATGACTTCGGTAAGTATGACTATTAATGGTCCGGCACCGATGTTGCTCGGATTTTTCATGAATGCAGCCATTGATCAGAATTGTGAAAAGTATATCAAAGAACAACATCTAGAAGATGAAATAGCAACAAAAATCGATGCTATTTATGCAGATCGAGGTACAGAAAGACCTTCCTATCAAGGAGATTTACCAGAAGGTAATGATGGTCTTGGATTAATGCTTCTTGGAGTTACGGGAGATCAGGTATTACCTGCCGATGTATATAATACCATTAAAGCAGAAACGCTAACTCAAGTACGGGGCACGGTACAAGCTGATATTTTAAAAGAAGATCAGGCGCAAAATACATGTATTTTCTCTACAGAATTTGCATTGCGTTTAATGGGAGATGTTCAGGAATATTTTATAGAACAACAAGTACGTAATTTCTATTCGGTATCAATATCAGGGTATCATATAGCAGAAGCAGGAGCCAATCCTATAACACAACTGGCATTAACGCTGGCAAATGGTTTTACGTATGTAGAATATTACCTGAGTAGAGGAATGGATATCAATAAATTCGGACCTAATTTATCGTTCTTTTTCTCTAATGGTATCGATCCGGAATATGCCGTAATAGGTAGAGTAGCTCGACGTATTTGGGCCAAAGCCTTAAAAAATAAGTACAGTGCCAATCCAAGAGCCCAGATGCTCAAGTATCATATTCAAACCTCAGGTCGCAGTTTACATGCACAAGAGATTGACTTCAATGATATCCGGACAACTTTACAGGCTTTATATGCGATTTATGATAATTGTAACTCGTTGCATACCAATGCTTACGATGAAGCAATTACCACGCCTACGGAAGAAAGTGTACGTCGCGCAATGGCCATACAATTGATCATTAATAAAGAGCTGGGGCTTGCCAAAAATGAAAATCCTATTCAGGGAGCATTTATCATTGAAGAGTTAACAGACCTTGTAGAAGAAGCAGTGCTCACGGAGTTTGACCGTATTACGGAACGTGGAGGTGTTTTGGGCGCGATGGAAACGATGTATCAACGTAGCAAGATTCAGGAAGAGAGTCTGTATTATGAAACCTTAAAGCATACGGGAGAATTTCCGATTATTGGAGTGAATACTTTTTTGAGTAGTAAAGGATCACCAACTGTACGTCCTGCTGAAGTCATTCGTGCTACCGAAGAAGAGAAGCAGTATCAGATCACCATGTTGGAACATTTACATAAAGGAGGAGAAGCATTGGTATCCGAACAACTAGCTAAAGTACAGGAAGCCGCTATCCAAAATGAGAATATCTTTGAGCATTTAATGGAAGTCACTAAAATATGTTCTTTAGGACAGATTACCAGTGCACTTTTTGAGGTAGGAGGGCAGTATCGTAGGAATATGTAATTGTCTTATTTTAATGTTTGAAGTCTATTAAAATCAATCATCGTGAGGGATGGTAATGACAATATTCCCTTTCTTAAAGCCTTGTTCTACATAATGATGTGCTTCGACCAATTGAGCTAAAGGATATTTCTTATCAATAATGGCTTTTAAATTGTTAGTTTCAATAAGACTTTTCAGGTATTCAAAATCTTCTTTTTTAGGATGAGCAAGCTGAAAGATTACTTTTTTTGAAGAAGTTTTATTTTTCCATATACCTCGAAGCATTCCTGTTAATCTGGGATTACCTAAAATGTACCTTCCATTCTTTTGTAAAACTTGTAGACTTCTTGAAAAATGACTAGTACCAACTACGTCTATAATGGCATCATATCTGGTATCATTTTGAGTGAAGTCCTTTTTGGAATAATCAATAACAACGTCAGCCCCAAGATCAGCTAGCATTGTCAGTTTGGTAGTACTATCCACAGCAGTCACATATGCTCCCAGATGCTTAGCTATTTGTACAGCATAAGTGCCTATACTCCCTCCAGCTCCGTTAATTAATATATGATCTCCCTTATTTACCTGAGCTTTTCTGATAAAGTGTAATGCATTAATTCCTCCGGTAGGAATAGTTGCCGCCTCTTCAAAGTCCATATTTGAGGGTATAATTGCTATAGTACGCTTGTTTGATATACAGGTATATTGTGCATATCCACCCATTTTCATGCCACCTTCAGCAAAAATGGTATCGCCAACTTTCCATTGGGTGATTTTCTTTCCTATAGCTATTACTTCCCCGGAAAACTCTTGCCCTAATACCTTAAGCTTAGGTTTAAAAAGTCCCATAAACAAACGTACCGGTAGCCAGATCCAGCCTGCAATATCAAATCTTCTGAGCTCGCAATCACCTGCAGTAACAGTAGCTGCGCGTATTTTAATAAGAAGCTCATTATCTTCAGGAACTGGTTTTTTTAGTTCAGTATAGTGTAGTACTTCAGGAGGACCATAGGCGGTCCATTTCATGACTTTCATAATGCGTTAGCTTATGCGTATGACGATGTCATTCCTTTTTTGCTACAGCAAGAAAGCATATAAAATTAAATTTTAGAAGAAAGAAGGACCAGGTTCTCAAGACATAATATATATAATAACCATAATGTGTAACTTCATTTACAGCTGAACCGAAGTATCAAACTGTATAAAATAAAATACTGCCCGTAAGTACGGGCAGTATTTCATTCAACAAGGGTAG
>CAZPTJ010000259.1:0-4816 GCA_964589085.1 uncultured Flavobacteriaceae bacterium
GAAAAGAAAGATTGTACGGTCTATAAAATTAGATATAGTGTATTTGCATTTTTATTTTTTTGGTTTTTTATGATTGCCATTGCATTGAATCTTTTTTATTCCATTATGAATGGACATTTTGAGATGGACTTAGTAGAAGTTATAATTGTGTTTATAGGTTTTTGTGTGTTATCTCTTTTAGAGATTAAATTAACCAGAGATAGAATTAATTCCTGTATTTTAAGTAATAAGTTTTATAAATAAAAACCCCCACCAAATAAATGGTGAGGGTTTATCATATCAATTTAGAAATAAAACCTTACTGCTTTACTTCTTTAAGATCTACTTCTTTACCTTCTTTATCAACAAGCTTTACTTCATCAAAGCCCATAGTTGCAAACTGTGCATACTGTGTCGCTGCGTCACCTACGACCAGATAAGCCATTTTAGACTCATCAAGGTATTTGTTTGCCAGTTCCTTATGGCGTTCTAAAGTCATCGAACGGACGATGGCTTCTTCATCAGCAATATAGCTGGAAGAAAGATTATACGCACTCATGGTTTGGATCATACCCAATAAAGCAAATTGTGTTTCAAAACGACGTGCATTAGATTTAATTAACGCATTCTTAGAGAAATCTAAATCTTCTTGTGGGATACCATTTTTATAATCCGTAATTAAGTCTCTAATTATTTCTACAGATTCTCCTGTGGTATTGGTACGTACACTGGAAGAAGCGGTAAAGGTTCCCGGGATTTTTGTTCCGCTAAAACCACTACGTGCACCATAGGTATATCCTTTTTCTTCACGTAAGGTCATGTTAATATCACTGTTAAAAGAACCTCCTAATTTGTGATTCATAACTGTTGCAGCATAGTAATCATCATCGGTACGTTTCATTCCGATATATCCTACATTTAAAACAGATTGTTTTGCATTCGGGATATCTACAAAATATAAAGATGATTTATCACGATCATTGCTTACCTCATAAGTAGGAATTGTAACCTCTTTTGCTGCCCAGGCACTTTCTAAATCTTTTAAAGAATTAAGTGCAGTTGCCTGATCAATTTTTCCAACAATATGGAAGCGACTTATTGAAGGAGAGAAATTTTTCTCATAGAAAGCCTTCATGTCATCTATAGTAATAGCATTTACGGATTCTTCTGTTCCAGAAGTCGGATAACTGAAGATATGATCTTCACCATATAATAGCTTATTATAAACTCTGTTTGCTACGGCATTAGGATTTGCGGCAGAACGCTTGATACCATTAACGGTTGCCGTCTTAATACGTGCAAACTCTTCTTCATCCCAGCGTGGTTCTAATAAAATCTCTTTTACAAGAGCCAGGGTTTCATCAAAATTTCGCGTAAGCGTATTTCCTTGAATCACAATGGATTCACGACCAGTAAACATATTGATGCTAGCTCCAAGGGATTGGATCGCTTTTTCCAGTTCTGCAGGTGTTTTGGTAGCAGTACCTTCCATCATAATATCGGTCATCATATTGGCCACACCATTCTTACTTTTATCATCTAGTAAATGTCCACCTTCTATAACTAGATTAAAGTTTACCGTTGGGATTTCGTCTTGCTCAATACCATATACTTTCATACCGTTGCCTAAATCTGCACTCCAGCTTTGAGGAACATTTAGGGAAGGTGAAGGACCTTGTGTAGGCTCAACAGAACGATCAATTAATGAAGGTGTTTTAGCCACTTCGGCAACTGTTTCTTCGACTTCAGTAACCACGTTTTCTGTAATTGCTTCTTCTACTACAGGAGCTTTTTCTGAATTAGCAGCAATTAAATCCATTTGTCCTTTAGGAACAAAACTGGTTACTACAAATGGCTTGTCTTTGATATAGGTGTTATATACACGAAGAATATCTGCTTCAGTTACCTTTTTAATATTTTCAATATCTTTTTCAATAAAACCAGGATCGCCAGCAAAAATATTATAGTTAGCAAGTTGTCGTGATTTTCCAAGGATACTACTTATACCATTATAAAAACCAGTTTCTAAACTTGCTTTAATACGATCTACATCACCTTCTGGAATTCCGTTTTCTTCAAAACGAGCAAAAGATTCAAAAATAGATTTTTCAATTTCATCTAAGCTTTTTCCAGAATTTCCAGTAATGATTACATGAAATTCACCTGCAAGTTCTTGAGCTCTATTAAAAGCAGTCGTTCCAGAGGTTAACTCTTTTTCTTTTACCAGAACTTCATACATCGGTGCTTCTTTTCCGTTTGAAAGTATTTGGGAAAGAAAATTTAAGGCATATGCATCATCTGTATACTGCTCTGTTGTAGGCCATACCATATGTAGTTGTGGTGCCTGCGCAAAATTGTCTTCGTGGTACAAGCGCTTTGTTTCAGAAAGAGTTACACGTTGTGGTTCTAATTTTGGTACTTCCTGACGTCTTTTGATCTCTCCAAAATACTTTTCGATCATCGCTTTTGCCTCTTCAGTTTCAAAATCACCAGCCAATACTAAAGTAGCATTATTTGGACCATAGAAACGATCGTAGAACTCACGTACATCATCTACAGTTGCGCTTTGAAGATCGATTAACTCACCGATCACTTGCCAGTTGTAAGGATGTCCTTCTGGATAGACATTCTTATCCAATACCCAATTTGTATGTCCGTAAGCATTGTTATCTACGCGTTGACGTTTTTCATTTTGTACAACTTCCTGCTGGTTGTTAAATGCAGACTCGGTCACCGTATTAATAAAATAACCCATACGATCACTTTCCAACCACATAATCATTTCCATTGCATTTTTCGGAACTACTTCAAAGTAGATGGTACCGTCTTTCCAGGTTCCTCCATTGAGCGTACCTCCGGCATCTTGTATTTTTTTAAAAAATTGATCTTGTCCTACATTTTCTGATTCCTGAAAGAGCATATGCTCAAAGAGGTGAGCAAAACCAGTTCTTCCCGTTTTTTCACGGTTAGATCCTACACCATATTGAATCGCCAGAGAGACGATGGGATCACTTTTATCTTGATGTAAAATAATATCAAGACCGTTTTCCAGTTCATATTTTTCAAACTCAACAGAGAGTCGTTCGTTGCTGTCTCCAGTGCCAACGCTACCACCACTGTTCCCTTCCTGACAGGAAATCACTAGTGCACAGGCAAAAAGACTTAATAAAGCTATTTTGATTGTTTTCATGTAATAAAATCTAGTTGTTTATTGGTTCTAAAGATACAATCGGTTAAAGGTGTAAACCTTAAATTGCTGTTAAATGAGAACGCCTGTATAGGGCTTTTAGTGTTAAACTAACAATTATTAGTCAAATGTGTTAGGATTTTCTAATTTCTGACTCTTTATAAGGGGCTTTTTTGAGGAATATGCATGTTATGAAAATTTTCATAATTATGATTATTTTCATAAAGATCGTCCATTTTAAATCTCAGATTTTGAGTTCCAGCGTTTTTAAAAGATTACTATTTTCTGGTATTCAATACGGAAAGTTTATAACAATTTGTATCCTAAAAAATACAAATCGTTATAAACAACCACCCTTGACTAATTGCTATTCCCTTTTTTGTTAATTTAGTAAGATGCAGCAATGGATGCTTATCGGGATTATCATCATATCACTTTATATTGTCATTAGTGTATTGTTATACTACCTACAGGACTACTTTTTATTTAAGCCGGAGAAGCTACCGGAAGACTTTCAATTTTATTACGAAAACCAGGAGATTGAAGAATACAATATTGAGACTCGTGATGGTGCGGTACTTAACGGTTTGCACTTTAAAATAGAAAACCCAAAGGGTGTTGTACTGTATTTAAAAGGAAATTCCAAGAGCATCAAAGGCTGGGGAAAGTTTGCGGTAGACTTTACGCGCAACGATTATGAAGTCGTCATGCTGGATTATCGTGGTTTTGGAAAGAGTACAGGCCGTCGTACACAAAAAGCTTTAAAAAGAGATCTACAACTGGTGTACGATAAGATAAAGTCGCAGGTAGATGAGAAGTATATCATTCTCTATGGTCGTAGTCTGGGTTCTGGTCTGGCAACAAAACTGGCATCCATAAATAACCCGCGTATGCTTATTCTGGATGCGCCTTACTACAGTCTTACCAAGGTAGCAGCACGTTATGCACCCTTTATGCCATTATCCTGGTTGATCAAATACCCTTTACCTACCTATAAGTGGTTAAAATATGTACGGTGTCCTATACATATCATTCATGGGACGGATGATAAATTGATTCCTTATAAAACGAGTGTCAAGCTATCCCATATCAATCCAGAGCGCAGTCGTTTGTACTCTGTTATAGGAGGCGGCCATAAAAACCTTAATAACTTTGAAAGTTATCATAAAATGTTACGGGAAATATTGAATTCCAAACCAAAAAAAGTAGATTTGGAGGGTAGTAGTTTTAAAGTAAAACATAGCTCCAAAGTCAAAAAATGAAGAAATATAAACGGGCCTTCCTTCTTGTTTTTGTGTTATTGAATATTTATGGTTTGCTTTGTGGCGTGCTATACTTCTTTCAGGAAAACCTTATTTTTCATCCTACCGTTTTACCACAGGATTATACGTTTGAATTTGATATTCCTTTTGAGGAGGTCATTATTGATACTCCTGATGGTGCTCAACTTAACGGTTTGCATTTTACGGTAACTCAGCCTAAGGGTGCCATAATCTATTATCATGGGAATGCTGGTGATGTACAACGCTGGGGCGAAATCACGCAGTACTTTGTACAGAAAGGCTATGCTGTTATTGTGATGGATTATCGTGGTTATGGCAAAAGTACAGGAGAGCGATCTGAAACTGCTTTATATGAAGATGCAGAACA
>CAZPTJ010000260.1:0-4798 GCA_964589085.1 uncultured Flavobacteriaceae bacterium
AACCCAGATTATGCATTAGAAAATCTATTACAATTTGAAAGTGCTGCAAAATATACCGTTACACTACATTTTTGAGTTTAACCGTAGTGGTGCTACGCTAAAACTCATAAAATGTCATATGCCATTTTATATCAATTTAGCTATAGTTTAAAAAGTAATAACACAGGTCAGATAGGGTGTCTATCTTATACCCTTTACAATAAATATCAGTAGTGTCTGATAAAAGAAAATAGGACCGCTTTACTGCTAGAAAATAGACTATTTTTATGATGTTGATTATATGATTTTTACAAAATCAACATAAGACTTATACTTTGATATTTCTCGATTTCTAAATAGCAAGAGGTCGTTTTTCTTAAAATGGCTCAAACATCAGCATGTATAGAGGCTTGAGGAAATTGAAGGTTTTTTTGCCAGACACTACTGATTAAATATATAAAAAGCAGAATTTTGAACGTCTTCTATATGCACTCTCAAAAGAAAAATCGCGCTCTTAAGGAAAGAACAGTTTTAAAAATGAAATCGTTATTAATACGGAGTATGGGTATATAAAATTAGTAAGCCCTTATCCTACTCTAAAAAAAAGCTGCTCTCAAAAAGAGCAGCTTTTTAAATTATAAAAGATGAAGTTTAATTCTTACTTCATTTTTTTAAGTCGCTTCTTAAACTCTTTTTTAGTAAGACCTTCTAGTTGATCATTGCGCATTCTCACAACCGCCTCACTAGCAGTAGACCCAAAAGAATCTGCAATATTCTCATCACAGATACTTATAGACCAGCTATTTAATGATCCATCATCTCCAGCAAAAGTATCGACAACATTTAAGGTCCAATCACCAGTAACGGTTTCCCCATCAAAAGCAGCAGCAAAAGTACCACCTTGTGGTTGGAAGACTCCTGTAAACGGCGGAGCTCCAGCCATAATATCATCACCACCATCACGGAACTCAGTCCCAGTATAGTTAGCACCACCAGCGCCATTATCGGAACTCAATAATAAAGAAGTTCCTGTAGGAGATATTAATGTAATATCCAAATCTCCATCAAAAGTATGGGTAATATTAAGCATTACATTATCTATATCGGCATCTACACCAACATTTCCAGTAGCTGTACTTGTTGCAATAGAATTCACAGGTGTTCCATTCGAAATTAAGTCATCCATAGCATTACCATCAAAGGTACTCACCGTTCCTTCACAAGCTCCAGAAGGAGGAGATGTACATTGTATATCACTGGTAAAAGAACCTGAAAAATCAGTTCCTCCAGGACCTGTAGCCATCCAAGTACCATTAATTTGAGAACAAGCAGCAGCAATTGTTGAAAGATGCATTCCTGTCCAAGTCATAGTGATTGAACTTGACATATCAGCTACACCTGCTATATCACACATACGTGTAGTTCCATCATCAGAACACATCGTCTGTGCATTTCCAGTAGATGTTCCTATATCATTACCACCCACCATAAT
Organism: uncultured Flavobacteriaceae bacterium; assembly: GCA_964589085.1. Classification (GTDB taxonomy): domain Bacteria; phylum Bacteroidota; class Bacteroidia; order Flavobacteriales; family Flavobacteriaceae; genus Dokdonia. The sequence continues at coordinate 1,472 of CAZPTJ010000260.1, forward strand.
TTGAGTCGTAAAATTCATGGAATCTCCATCAGCATCAGCTTGACTGTCAAAAACTATATTCCACGTACCACTAAATCCGCCTCCAGAATATAATCCAGTTGATGTAATCAATGCAAGACGTGAATCTTCTTTTAAAACAGAAATAAAGGATGGCGTACCATTTAACATTACTTCGCTTACTGTAGGCAATGATCCATCAGATTTTACTTTAAAATCAAAAGCATCAACACCAGATAAAGATTTGAATTTTGCTATTAGACCACTATCAAGTGCAAAATCATTTCCAATACCATCAGTATTAGAAAGGATTCTACCGTTATAATTAATGACCTCTCCTGAGTTAAGAGTTACTCTTGCCTTAGCAAGTTCTTCATTAATCACTTTAATTTCTACGACACCACGCTCCTGGCTGTCGTTTGTAGTAAAGACACCTTTATACATCCCAAAAGGTGAATTTTTATAGATACTCAAATCGGCAGCTAGATCTGCAGTGTCAGAATTAGTATCTATTGTTTCCTCGTCGGTACAAGAAAATAATAATAGTACCGCCATAAGGAAATAGAAAGAGGTAAATCTTTTAATCATAAGTATTGTATTTAAGTTGAAATCTAAGTAACAATAATAGTAATTTTTTAACAAATTTTTAGCTCTAAGCGCAACTGTTATTCATTTTAGTTAAAAAAAAAATAATTTATCCGTTAAGTTCTACTGTAAAACTAAAAGGTAGTTCAACATAAAGAATACGACTAAATAGATCATAAATAATTAATAATCAATTATTTAATATATAAAAATAAATATGTTATTTTTTAAATTCTTCACTTTTAAGAGCTAAAAAAGTCTTAATAACTAATTCTTTTATTTCTTAATTAACATTTGTAAGTTTTGACTTATTATTCCAAAATTTCCTGCATTTATAAGTTTTTTGAAGTGATTTAAACTTTTTTGATTTTTCTTTTCTTGATTTTTTTGAGAACTATAATAAAGAATGTGAGATAGTTAAATCCTTTTCAGCTGGGATGTTCTTAGAACCACTCAGAATAAGAGGATACATTTTTTGTAAAAAAAGATACCTCAACAAAATTGTTGAGGTATCTAATATTAATCATTTCTAAAGATCCTTTGCTAATGTCACAGTGAGCTTGTCGAACCGCTCAGGAAAAGCGATTCACACACTTTCGCTTTTAGCGAAAAAGAAAACCCCAACAAAACTGTTGAGGTTCTTAATAGAATATCATTTGTAAAGATCCTTCGACAAGTGTCACAGTGAGCTCGTCGAACTGCTCAGGATAAGCGATTCACACACTTTCGCTTTTAGCGAAAATGGTTCTCTACTTACTTTACTTCTTCGAAGTCTACATCTTCTACATCGCTTGCCGCATCATCTCCCTGAGAAGCATCTGCTCCAGCATCTGACCCAGGTTGTGCGCCATCTCCGGCTTGAGCATCAGCCTGTGCTTTATACATCTCTTCAGAAGCTACTTTCCAGGCTTCATTGATTTTATCTAATGCAGGTTGAATGGCGTCAATATTCTTTGTTTCATATGCAGCTTTCAATTCAGTAAGTGCATCTTCTATAGGTTTCTTCTTATCATCGGATAATTTATCACCAAACTCCTCCAATTGTTTTTCGGTCTGGAAGATCATACCATCTGCCTCATTAATCTTATCTGCTGTTTCTTTTGCCTTAGCATCAGCATCAGCATTAGCCTCTGCCTCAGCTTTCATTTTTTGAATTTCTTCATCCGTTAGGCCAGAAGAAGCTTCGATACGAATATCCTGTGTTTTATTAGTCGCTTTATCTGTAGCACTTACCTTAATAATACCATTGGCATCAATATCAAAAGTCACCTCAATTTGTGGTGTTCCTCTTCGTGCTGGAGGAATTCCATCCAGATGGAAACGACCTATCGTTTTATTATCTGCCGCCATAGCGCGTTCTCCTTGTAATACATGAATTTCCACACTTGGTTGATTATCTGCTGCAGTTGAGAACACCTGAGACTTCTTTGTTGGAATTGTTGTATTAGCATCAATAAGTTTTGTAAAAACACTTCCCATGGTCTCAATACCTAAAGAAAGTGGAGTTACATCAAGAAGTAATACATCTTTTACATCTCCGGTTAATACACCTCCTTGAATAGCAGCTCCTACGGCAACAACCTCATCAGGATTTACTCCTTTTGAAGGGGTTTTCCCAAAGAATTTCTCTACTGCTTCCTGAACTGCAGGAATACGTGTAGAACCACCTACAAGAATAATCTCATCAATATCTCCTGTACTTAAACCTGCATTTTTAAGTGCCGTCTGGCAAGGTTCGATCGTACGTTTAACTAGATCATCAATCAATTGCTCAAACTTTGCACGACTTAAAGAACGTACCAAGTGTTTTGGCCCACTTGCCGTAGCTGTAATATACGGGAGATTGATTTCTGTTTGTGAAGTAGATGATAATTCTATCTTAGCTTTTTCTGCAGCCTCTTTTAATCGTTGCAGCGCCATAGGATCTTCACGTAGATCCATGCTTTCTTCAGTTTTGAACTCATCAGCAAGCCAGTTGATGATTTTTTGATCAACATCATCTCCTCCTAAATGCGTATCTCCATCAGTAGCTAATACTTCGAAAACACCATCTCCTAATTCAAGAATAGAAACATCGTGAGTTCCTCCTCCAAAATCAAAAACAACGATCTTTTGATCGGTATCTTTTTTATCCAATCCATAAGCCAGTGCTGCTGCTGTAGGCTCATTAATAATACGCTCTACAGTAAGACCAGCAATCTCTCCAGCTTCCTTGGTCGCCTGACGTTGACTATCATTAAAATATGCAGGCACCGTAATTACAGCTCTTGTAATATCCTGTCCCAAATAATCTTCGGCAGTTTTTTTCATTTTCTGCAAAGTCATTGCAGATAGTTCTTGTGGTGTATATAAGCGCCCATCAATATCAACTCTAGGCGTATTATTATCTCCTTTTACTACTTTATATGCGGCACGATCTGCTTCTTTTGAGCTCTCCGAATATTTATTACCCATAAAACGTTTTATGGAAGCAATCGTTTTTTGTGGGTTGGTAACGGCCTGACGTTTTGCAGGGTCTCCAACCTTAATTTCTCCTCCTTCTACAAATGCAATTACCGAAGGTGTCGTACGCTTACCCTCAGCATTAGGGATTACTGTAGGTTCATTACCTTCCATAACGGCGACGCAGGAGTTGGTTGTTCCTAAGTCAATTCCTATTATCTTACTCATAATGTTATGTTAGATTTTAAGTGTTATCTATATTTTACAACTATCCATTAGACAATCATTATGCCACTGACAAAA
>CAZPTJ010000261.1:0-3343 GCA_964589085.1 uncultured Flavobacteriaceae bacterium
CTATTGGATACTATTGAATCGGCAATTCGGGATATCGTACCAATATATTCCTGATAAGTCGTAAAAAAAATATGCTTATTTCGTCTAAGCCAAGGGTTTTGGTATGGACATCAAGGAAAAGGAATATTAAATGATCCAAAAACGAATTCATGGATACTATAGGATTAAGAATTGTAGTCGTTGTGCTATTGCTTTTGAGTTTTAACATTAAAGCACAAAACTTTACTGCAAAAGTTATTGATCAACAGACAGAAACTCCTGTTCCTTTTGCAACGGTGCAATGGGCAGAAAATAGTGGGGTGATTACAGGAGAAGAAGGCGTTTTTACTATAGAAGAAGTGAATAAAAAAGAGATAGATTCTATACATGTTTCTTCTCTTGGCTATGAGAAACGTAGTATTGCGTTAAGTTCATTTGTAGGAGATACCATTCGTCTTATTCCTGAAACTCTTGAATTAGGTAGTGTGTTTTTAACCAATAAAAACCTTACTGCTTATGAAATCATTGATAAGGTGAAAGAAAATCTGGATAAGAATTATGTGACAGATCTGACACAAAATCGCATTTTCTACAGACAGTCCGATGCAAGTGATTTTGAACACATGAATATAGGTTTTAAGAAATCCTCTATTGCTGAAATTGATCAACACTTAATAGATAGTATGATGAGCGTGCTGCCTAATTCTGCTGTGTATTATAGAGAAGCACTATGCGATTACTATGGAAAGCCCGGTAAATTAAAGCTTAATGTAATCAAAGCTGCTGAGTTATATGACGATAGATATGATGGTTCGATAGAAGGTGTACTTAATCGTATGGAAGGTATTCTTAAAGAAAATGTCAAGGAACGTTCTTATCTAAAGGTTAAATCGGGTCTATTGTTTGGCACCAAAGTACAATTAGACTCTTTGATAAATCTACAGGACGACTCTGAGAGTTTAAAAGAGGAAATAGAACATAATCTAAAAGGAAATTTTCAACGTACCGTAAAATATGGGGTATATAAACTGAATAGAGAGTTGTTTTATAACGACAATTCAAAACTTGACATTTTACGAAAGTCCAGAAAGTATGTTTTTGAACTTCAGGAATCTTCCTTCTTTCAAGGGGAGAGTGTATATGTACTTAGCTTTTCGCCAAAGGGTAAAAAAGACTTCAGAGGGATAATGTATGTTAATGCTCAGGATTTTGCGATCATGCGTCTGGATTATGAAAATGTACGATCGCTACGTAATATAAGATTGCTAGGATTAAACTATGAGGAAAGTGTGTTTCAGGGAACTTTTCTTTTTGAAAAGAATACTAATAATCAATACATTCCCAAGTATGTGAAGTTGGAAGATGGTAGACGTTTTGGAGTAAAAAGGCCATTAAAACTTAAAGAAAAGAACAAATACGTCAAAGGGCGTCGCAAGCAAAACGAAGTTGCACTGGATATTGATTTTAAAAACAGTAATGTGATTACCTATGAATATTTTGTTTTTGACAATGCAACTATTGATACGGGAACTTATCAAAACATAAAAGAAAACAGACAGATAAAAGCTGTTTATCTCCCCACTTATGATCCTGGATTCTGGGAAGGATACGCTATTCTAGCACCTCATGAGGCCATTCGAGCATTTACAAGTTCAGGTGGTAATTAATAATATGTAATCACTACTAATTATACCTTTTTCAAGTAACAAACTGCGAGTACAATCGTTTATATGAGGCAACCTTTATGGGTTGTATTGCGTCTATAGGTATGAGGTATAAAATCATGTAAACGATGAAGAAAATTATAATTACACTGTGTATTGCTATTTGTGGAGGTTGTATCATGCATATGGAAGCCCAGGATTATGCGGCCAAGGTTATCGATGATAAAACAGAAGTCCCTATTCCTTATGCTACGGTGAAGTATGGAGAACATAGAGGGGTAATCACTAATGAAGAAGGAGTTTTTAATATTACCAGTGAACAGTTAAAAGATGCTGATTCTATTTATATCGCTTCTTTAGGCTATGAGAAATTAGCGGTAGCACTTACATCTGATTTTCCTTCAGTTATACGATTGATACCTGAACCTTTTGAATTAAAAGGAGTATTTCTTACTGATAATCAACCTCCTGTGGAAGCTATAATTGATAGTGTGAAGGCACATTTTGCCACAAACTATACCACAGAGATGGCAAAGAAAAAAATCTTTTTCCGGCAATCAGATCTAAATACACTAAATAGAGCAAACATTGAGTTTAAGAAATCAACGATTGAAGAATTAAATAAGGAATTGATTGATAGTATCTCAAGGATTATTCCTAGAAATTCATCGTATTATAGAGAAGCACTTTGTGAGTATTACGGGAATTATGAAGGACATAAACTTCAGGTGATAAAAGCTGCCGAATTGTATGATAAATCCAATGATGGTTCTATAGATGCCTTAGCCGAAAAGTTAGAACGTATTTTTAAAGAGAACGTAAAACCGGACTCTTATCTTAAGATCAAGTCAGGCCTTTTTGGTACCAAAGTACAGCTGGACTCAATAACTGAAAACAATGAAGATGCTCAGGCGATTCAGGTTGAGGTGAACGATACTGATGATGAAAACTTCCATCAGGCCATCAAAGACCGAATTAATGAATTATATGAGCAATTGTTCTTTCTGGAAGATACCAAGCTGGATATATTTACAAAATCCAATCGGTATGTCTTTGAGATCGATGATTATGCATTTATAGATGATGAAGTGGCGTATATTATTCGCTTTTCGCCGAAAGGCAAAAAAGATTTTAAAGGCGTGATGTATGTCAACACAGATGATTTTGGAGTGATGCGACTGGAATATGAAAACGTACGCCCACTGCGAAAAATCAAATTATTAGGAATAAGTTATGAGGAGTCCGTTTTTAATGGAAAGTTGTTTTTTGCCAAATTGAATGGAGTATATACTCCAACGTATATTGAATTGATTGATGGGAAGCGGTTGGGCATTGACCGCCCGTTAAAGGTGATTGAAAAGAACAAGTTTGTTAAAGGACGCCGCAAACAAAATGAACTTTCTCTGGGGCTAGATTTTAAAAATGCCCAAACTGTCAAATATGAATTTGTAGTTTTTGATAATGAAGCACTTTCTCTCGATGGATATAAAGCCGTTGAAGAGAATAAAAAAGCTAAGGCAACCTATCTCGCTAAATACGACCCTGAGTTCTGGCAGGGGTATACGATTATTGAACCCAATACAGCAATAAGAGCATTTACGATAGAAGAATAGAAAAAGGGAAATACCAGATATCGAAGCTCGACATCACTTTTGTGTAGATTTGTATCTGGTCTATTTACTTAACAATAGCAATTTCTC
>CAZPTJ010000261.1:3443-4779 GCA_964589085.1 uncultured Flavobacteriaceae bacterium
AATTTCTCTTATATGAGATTTTATACCCTAGGCTTCTTTCTAACTTTGGCTAATAAAAATCTGTAATACCTTAATTAACTGATATACAGATAGTTTGATTCTTATAATTAATATTAAATATTTTATTATATTTGCAGTCCCTAAATTTATCGTATAACCTCATAGCCTACTTTCGTATGAGACTATTTTTTTTTATGGCCATATTTGGCCTAATGCCTAGACTTTGCTATTCTCAAGTTGGAATAGGAACTACAAGTCCAAACAAATCAAGTTTATTAGATGTTTATGCAGATCCCTTAAGTCCTAGAGGATTTTTAGGCCCTAGAGTTGATTTAGATAATGTATTAAATTCAAGTATAGACGGTTTGAATATTAATGCTGCGGGACTATTAATATATAATACAAATAGTTCTGTTATTGGAGGTTCTGGTATTGGCTATTATTATTGGAATGGAACTATTTGGACGGCTATGAGTCGAATTGATAATAATTGGTTGCTTTCTGGTAATGAACTGGATGGAGGTGAATTTTTAGGTTCTACAAATGCTGAAAATCTTGTCTTTAAAGTAGAAAACGAAGTAGTAGGTGAGATTAAAACAAATTTTTCATTGCATTTTGGAAGGGATGCGGCGAGTGATGGAAATGTATCTGCAGCCTTTGGTTACTTGGCAAATGCATCAGGAGATGAAGCTGTTGCAGTAGGTGCAAATGCAGAAGCTAGTGCTTTCAGAACGGTTGCATTTGGCTTTAATGCAGAAGCTTTAGCTAGAAATAGTATTGCTATAGGTGAGAATACTGAAGCTTCAGAAGACACTTCATTAGCTTTTGGATCAGATGCTAAAGCGATGGCAGAAAGAACAATTAGTATTGGAGATAATACAGAAACAACTGGCGATGGATCAATGGCTTTTGGTGACACAGCTATTGCTAATGGAGAAGAAAGCATGGCATTTGGTAGCTTTACCGAAACTACTGCTTTTAGGAGTATTGCTATTGGTGCAAATGCTATGTCTGCTGCTTCCAATGCAGTTGCTATAGGACCTGATAGTGATGCGATACAGGATGACACCATAATACTAGGTGACGGAGAAGTAAATGTAGGTATTGGAACAAATACGCCATCAACAACATTACAGGTAGTAGGACAACCTGCAGAACCTTTAGTTTTAGATGGGTTAACACCTCCTCAGGTTACAGGAGATCAACTTGCTGCAAAAACCTATACAGCAGCTCAAGGAGGAACTTTAATTTATGTTACTACAGCTGCTAGTATGCTTACAGGTCAAGTTATAAATGTAAACGGTGAGGGTATTTATTACTTTAGTGCAATACAAAA
>CAZPTJ010000262.1:0-4750 GCA_964589085.1 uncultured Flavobacteriaceae bacterium
AATTGACTTTTCCAACAGGTCTTTTGTGAGTCGCATCCCTTCTTTAGGATCTTCCAGCGGGCCTTCATACTCAATACCTACATATCCTTTATAACCGGCATCGGCAACAATTTTCATTAAACGGGCATAATCCAACTTCGTTTCGGCTCCTGTGTCATCAAAATTATATGATTTTGCGCTTACTCCTTTTGCAAAAGGCATCAATTCTGCAATTCCCTTATAGGTATCGTATTCTTCAATACAGGGAGCACCCCATCGTTCTCCTCCCTCTCGTTTAATGCAAAAATTTCCAAAATCCGGAAGTGTCCCACAATAAGGAGATCCAACTTCTTTCATTACCCCTGCTAATGCTGCTCCATCACTCGACAAACCTCCGTGGTTTTCTATTAGAACACTTACGCCCTTAGTTGCTCCATAAGTAGCCAACTCTTTAAGTGAGGTCACAGAATATTCATGCCATTTTTCAGGATCTTCTTCTCCAAATAAGTTAGCACGTATAGCATGTGCTCCCATAACAGCAGCCGCATCCATCCATAGTTTATGCACTTCTATCGCTTCGGCTCTCTTTTCAGCGTCCGGATCGGCAAGTTCACCATCGCGGTCTACCATCAGGAGTACATTATCCATGCCGGCAGCATCACTTCGTTTTTTAAGCTCCTGAGCAAGATTCATTACTTTTTCTCTATAATTAGACTTGTCTTGAATCTGAGGATATAATTGTGTTACATATTCCAAACCGGCATATCCCTGTTCTTTGGCGATTTGTGCAAAATCCATAGGGTCCAGACTACCATCAAGAAAAGGTTTGTGCAAAGACCATTGCGCAAGCGAAAACTTATAATTTGTAGATGTCTCCATGGTAGTTTTTTCGGTTTCGACTTCAGAGGAAATAATATCATCTTTCTTTTCTTTTTCTTCCTTGCAGGAAGCAAATAGGACTAGGCAAAGTAATAGACTAGCGAAATAGTTTTTCATCGGTTTAAATTTTAATTTAAAGAATGAAGAACGACTTCATCCATTCTGGTTAGAAACTTTCGATTTATATCGCTTTTTATCTCCAAAAAAACGAGCAAAATGATTTATCGAAACTCTTTTCATAAAGTAGCTTTTACGAAACTGCCTACTACAACGTTTTCGCTTGTAAGCAACTGTTAAATATACTGTTCGTCTAAGTTAGTGCTTTTTATAAATTAACAAAAAACAACTTAAAATTTATATATTTGATAACTTTCGTTTAATAATATTATCGTAAATACAATATCCAGTGAGTACAGTTAGCCAAAATGAAATTTATGATGCCATTGTCGTCGGTTCTGGTATTAGTGGAGGTTGGGCAGCAAAAGAACTTTGTGAGCTAGGCCTTAAAACGCTTGTTTTAGAACGAGGTAAAGACGTAAAACATATAGAGGATTATCCTACGATGCATCAGGATCCCTGGGATTTAAAATATAAAGGACAAAATACCCGAGAAGTGGAAGCTCGTTATCACAAACAAGCCAGAACAGGGTACGTCCATAAGGAGGAACGTCAACACTTCTTTGTAGATGATATTGATCACCCTTATAATGAGACAAAACGTTTTGACTGGATCCGTGGTTATCATGTTGGAGGGCGTTCTATAATGTGGGGGCGTCAAAGTTATCGCTGGAGTGATATAGACTTTGAAGCCAATAAGAAGGAAGGTATTGCAGTAGATTGGCCCGTACGATATGCTGATATTGCTCCCTGGTATGACAAGGTGGAAGAGTTTATCTCTGTTAGTGGAGAAGCATTAGGCCTGGAGGTACTTCCTGATGGGAAATTTAGTCCACCAATGGAACTCAATTGTGTTGAGGATCACCTAAAGAAAAATATGGCTCAAAACTATAAAGATGGTCGTTTACTTACTATAGGCAGAGTTGCACATATTACAGGAGCAAAAACCTATGATGGTCGTTCTGCTTGTCAATATCGTAATCGTTGTATGAGAGGTTGTCCGTTTGGGGGATATTTCAGTAGTAATTCTTCTACACTTCCCGCAGCCGAACAAACCGGTAATCTTACATTACGTCCATTTTCTATTGTTTCTGAAGTAGTTTACGATGAAAAAACGGGTAAGGCTTCGGGCGTTAAAGTTATTGATACAGAATCCGGTGAAAAAATAGAATTCAAATCTAAGGTTGTTTTCCTTTGTGCATCTGCAATAGCATCTGCAAGTATATTAATGCAATCCAAAAGTAAACGCTTCCCTAACGGGATGGGTAATGATAGTGGCGAATTAGGTCATAACTTAATGGATCATCATTTTAAGGCTGGAGCAACTGCAAAGTGGAGTGGTGACAAAGACAAATACTTTAAAGGTCGTCGTCCTAATGGCATTTATATCCCTCGATTTAGAAATATAGGGGGTGATACTGATCAACCCAGTTTTAAAAGAGGATATGGTTATCAAGGTGGTGCTGGACGTAATGATTGGCAAGACATGGTCGCTGAAGCGGGTTATGGTGCCGCTCTTAAAAAGACCATTCAGGAACCTGGAGGTTGGACTATTGGATTAATGGGTTTTGGAGAATGTTTGCCTTATCATGAGAATAAAATGACCCTCGACTATAACAAATTAGATAAATGGGGATTACCTACGGTAACCTTTGATGCAGAGTGGAAAGAAAATGAATGGGAGATGCGTAAGGATATGATTGCTTCTGCTCAGGATATGTTGCAAAAAGCAGGATTTGAAGATATTGAACCTATGAATGATCCAAGTGCTCCAGGTAATGGTATTCATGAAATGGGTACAGCACGTATGGGCAGAGATCCTAAAACCTCTGTATGTAATGGTAATAACCAAATCCATGCTGTTCCTAATGTATATGTTACTGATGGTGCTTTTATGACTTCTGCTAGTTGTGTTAATCCATCATTAACCTATATGGCATTTACCGCGAGAGCAGCACATCACGCTGCTGAACAATTAAAAAAAGACGCATAATATGAAACGAAGAGAAGCGTTAAAAAATATAGGTTTGGGTGCCGGTTTTATGGTTGCCACTCCAACAGTATTGAGTTTACTTCAAAGTTGTACAGGTACTCCTGAAGCACCTTTTACTCCAGTTTTTCTAGGTCCTGAAGAGGGACATGCATTGCGGCGTATGGTCGATCTAATCATTCCTTCAGATAAGGAAATCCCAGGAGCGGCAGAATTGGGGGTTCATGAGTTTATTGATGGTTTTTGGAATGATGTTGTTCCAGAACAAGCACAAGCTCAGGTACGTATGGCTTTTGGCATTTTTTCTAAACAGTTTAAAACCACTTTTAACAAAGAGCTTGCTGAAGGAAAAGCTGAAGATTTTGATCAATTACTCAATAAATATCTAAATTTATCTAAGGAAGAACAAAAAGCATATGATGAAAAAATGGAAGGTTTCTTCCGATTGTATGCTACAGATAAAAGTGTAACTCCGGATACAGATGCGGCTTGTAATATGCTGCTTTCTCAAATACGTGGAATGAGTATTTGGGGATGGAAAAACACTGAGGAAATAGGTGAAAATGTGCTGGCCTATGATCCTGTCCCTGGAAAACAGATAGGTTGCTTACCACTGGCAGAAGCCACAGGTGGCAAAGCCTACTCTATATAACATAACGGCTAGCCAACAAACCAATCACATCTTATGAAGCGAAGATCATTCATACAAAAAGGAGCCATAGCAGGTTCCTTTTTGAGTTTAGGAGGGTTAGGTATCGAATCTGCTTTTGGTAAAACTAAAGATAAACCGATACATAGCTTCAATCTTAAATATGCCCCGCATATTGGAATGTTTAAGTATCATGCAGGTGATGATCCTATTGCACAATTAGAGTTTATGGCTGATCAAGGGTTTTCGGCTTTTGAGGATAACGAAATGCGTAATCGCCCTATTGGAATGCAGGAAAAAATGGCTGCCACCATGCAGCGATTAAATCTTGAAATGGGCGTTTTTGTAGCACATAAAATATATTGGACTGAACCTAATCTTGCCAGCGGCAAACAAACCTGGAGGGATGAGTTTCTTGCAGATATTAAAAGCGCTGTTGCCGTTGCAAAACGTGTTAATGCCAAATGGATGACGGTTGTCCCTGGACATGTAGATTTACGTCAAAATATGGCATATCAAACGGCAAATGTGGTAGAAACTTTAAAACGAGCTTGTGCGATTTTAGAACCTCATAATCTGGTAATGGTTCTGGAGCCTCTTAATTTTAGAAATCATCCAGGACTTTTTCTTTCTGAATCTCCCCAGGCATATCAAATATGCAAAGCGGTAGATAGCCCTTCTTGTAAAATTTTATTTGACATATACCATCAACAAATTCAAGAAGGTAATCTCATTCCCAATATTGAACAATGTTGGGACGAAATCGCTTATTTCCAAATAGGCGACAACCCTGGTCGTAATGAGCCCACTTCTGGTGAGATTAACTATAAAAATGTATTCAAATACATTCATAGTAAAGGATTTGACGGCGTGCTAGGTATGGAACATGGCAACTCTCAAGAAGGAAAAGCAGGAGAACAACGCGTGATTGATGCTTATGTAGAGAGTGACAAATTCCTATAAATTTTATCCAAGTTCGGTGAGTCTTTCCTCAAAAAAAGATAAACTTTTCAATTCATTGTAATAATAACGTCCAGGCAGGTAAAATCCTACATGGCCTCCATAGTCTGGAGTTTCTAGGAAGAGTTGTTTATTTGCTTTCGCGAAAGCATATGGATAATACAATTTATTTTTAA
>CAZPTJ010000263.1:0-4749 GCA_964589085.1 uncultured Flavobacteriaceae bacterium
TAATAGATCTGTTTATAACGGAACAATTAATTGCCTTTCTTTTTCTTCTTTTTCTTTTTGCCTCCAAAAAGATCTTTTAACAAATCTCCCGCTGTGTCCTTAATAACATCATCAACTTTTGGTTGATCATCAGTTGCAGTGCTATCTTTAGAATCATTTTTACCAACGCCTAAATTACCCAAAACATCATCCAGTACATCTTCAATTTTATCATCTACTTGATCCTGTACATGCTGTTTTTGAATTTCAATGATTTGATTCGTTAGATCAGTAAGTGCCACTTGTGTATTGATCTTAACATTGGGCTGTTTAAAATTTCCCGAAAGGGATACTGGCAATTGCACCGATAAGTTATCACGTTCTTCTTTTTTGAGTGTGGCAAGAAGTCTACTTATATCACCACCCATATAAGAAGCAGGGACATCCAGACTGATGGTATAATTCATAGTATTGTCAAAACGATGTCCTCCTTGAACCGCTACAATGACATCTTCGACTTTAAAATCAAAAGGGTCCACAGCGATCTGTCCGTCCTCAAAATGTAATTTTGTTTTTAGCTGAGACAGGTCTACTTTGGATAAGTCTATAAATTCAAGTTGATTGTCCAGGGTTGCGATAAGCGGTGTCTTTTCAGGATCTACAGTTGCCGTGATCAATTGTGCAAAAGCATCCCCTGCAATTGTGGAAAGCACGGGACTTAAATCTTTATCCAGATTCCCCTGTAGTTGGATTTTTGATGTAAATGCTCCCTGTACTGCCTTGGCAATTGGAGCCAATCCTTTCAATAAATCCAATTTTTCAAAAGATTGGGTAATATCAATAGTAGTTAGATCTAAAATCACATCAAAAATAGGAGTTTGCTCTTTAGTAGATACCGTACCACTTATACCAGCTTTGCCTCCAAAAATATCAGAAACTACATTGCGTAATTGTGCCGTTTCTTCAGTTACAGCAGCAATACCAGAAACGTTGGTAAGCATAAGATCATCATAAATGACTTTTTCTGCTTGAAAATCTAGTTCAGCATCGAGGAAGTCTGGTATTTGAACTTGCATAGCTGCCTTTGAGAATGATTCGGTATTTTTCTTTTCACCTGATTCACTCGAAGGAGTATCAATAGTAACTACTTCAGGAACCATGAAATCATGCAAATCAAAAACTTTGGATCGTACTTTAAAACGACCTTTTAGATCTTCTTTAGACATGACAAAGGGAATAAGGTTCTCCATACTTCCAGTTGCAGAAACATCAGTTTCTCCACTTTTTCCTATAAATTGATCCAGTGTAATACGTTCTGGAGTTAAGGTAATGGTAGCCTGATCTATAAATAAGGTTTTGGGTAGTTGATCTGAGGTATATTCGAGATCAGTTAGATTTGCCGTTCCTGAACTTTTAATACGACTATATTGATGTGTGTCAATGGCATCCATATCAAAACTTGTTGTCATATCAACATTTAAAAGTCCTGATAACGGATCATCAAATTCCATAGGGTATACTTTACCAATATTGGCAAGATTTAAAGAGCCTTTAAGTGCTAGGTTGATTAGAATATTGGTGGTGAGATTACGCAATTTTCCATTAGCGGTAAAAGTGTCTTCATCAATACGAAAACTAAGATTATTAATTGTAATATAAGTGTCGTCAGTAATTCCTGTATCATTTTTAATACCCGCATCAATATTGATGCGATCCATTTTTTTTGGTAAACTAGGATAATTAAAAGAAGCATTAGATGAGGTGATTGTGATATCCATAGTTGGAATATAAGTGTCATTTGCAATGCCTTTTAATTTTCCGCTTACGCTAAAATCACCACTCGTTTCCACATTGTCAAGATTTTTTGCATACGTTGAAGGAATAACAGCAAGGAAGTTTTTGAAATCTGATTCTGGTGTTTGAAAACTCAGATCAATTTCAGTACTCCCATCCAGTAACTGTACAAAACCATCAAAAGTGAGAGGGAGAGCATTGATTAATGCCTTGTTTTCTAAAAATGAATAACGTTGTTCTGTGAGGTCCATCGCAATGGTTGCCACAAGTTTAATGTCATTATTTTTTAAATAATTAGTTTCATCCAGATCAAAAGAAACTTTTGCTGTAGTTGCAGTTTCCAAATTGCTTTGTGCAGTTGAAAAATCACCATTTCCTGTATGGTTTAAATCGCTTAACTGTAGAAATGTTTTGGAGCCTTTATCGAGGTAGTTGATTTTAGAATCACGGAGTTCGTAGTGTTTTAAGCCAAGTGCAAAAGGTGTTGAAACATTAGTTTTATCAGTACTCTCAGCAGCACTTTGATCATTGTTTTTACTTATGTCATAATTGGTTGTGCCGTCCTCATTGATTTTGATATTGACGATAGCACCATCCAAAATAAACGTATTGATGTCAATAGGATCATCATCTGCCTTTTTGAAAAGCTGTTTGATACCCATATCCAATTCTAATTTATCACCATAGATGAGCGTATCTCCTTCAAAAACACCAGTATTGATTACACTGAATTCTGTTACCGTAAGTGCGGCATTGGGAAAGCTTTTTAATAAACTTAAATCCAAACTTTTCCAGGCTACTTTTGCATCGAGACGTTCATTTAATGTACGCTTTAATAAATCTTCCAGCTTTCCTTTAAACAAGAATGGTGTTGCAATAAGAGCAATTAGTATAATGAGCAGGGAAATCCCTGTTATTTTAAAAAAACGACGCATAATAGTAAAACTATTTTGGTTTATACAGTCAAGGCAATTTCCTCGCCCTGATTTAATTTAAATCGTTTTCTGAATATCCAAACTCCTAGATAGAGGAGTGGGGTATCCAAAGCTGCGATCAATACTTTAAAAAGGAATCCTCCTAAAAGCAAGCCTCCAAAACGAGACCATTCAATTTCTCCAAAGGAGCATAACAAAAACAGTACCGAAAAAGTATCAATAAATTGGGAAAGAAAGGTTGAGAAATTGTTACGTAACCATAAATGTTTTCCCTTAGTGATGCGCTTCCAGAAATGAAAAATGTGAATATCCACATATTGGGCAAGTAAATAAGCCATCATACTTGCAAAAACAGCGATAGCAGTTGCTCCAAAGACATCATTAAAAACCGTGTCATTTATGGGAGACCAATCTGTAGCCGGAACCCATTGCGCCACCAGAACAATAAGCAATGCAAAAAAAGAAGCAAAAATACCTGCGGTTACCACTTGATTTGCTTTTTTGCGACCATAAATTTCACTGATAAGATCCGTAATTAAAAAGGTAATAGGGTAGGGAAGTATACCCACAGAGATTTCAAAAGTGTATATCCCAAAGAAATCCCAATAAAAGAATTTTTGAAAAATAAGATTGGAAACGACAAGCGCACAAATAAATAGTCCACCAAGAATAAAGTAAATCCTATATGCTGCCAATCGATCTTTTTGAGAACTCAAGGTAGAAGTTAAATGCATTATAAATGATGTATGATCAAAAATAGGATATTGTAAAATTCTTTTCCTTAATTTGTTCCTAAATGTTAAAATCACATACTTATCAGTAAGAAATTGCATACCATATTTTTAGGGCTGGGAAGTAATCAAGGTAATACCTATGATTATTTGAATGGATGTATTCAAAAACTTTTTGAAGAAGTAGGTACGGTACTTAAAATTTCTCCTGTTTATCAAAGTCCTTCCTGGGGTTTTGAAGCAGCAGATTTTCATAATTGTGTGATTAAAATGCAAACGACACTGCATCCTACTCAATTACTGAAAGCCATTTTACGTATTGAAAAAGCGCTGGGTAGAACACGCAGTAATGAAGAAGGATATCAATCAAGAGCAATTGATGTTGATATACTCTTGTACGACGAAGAACAGATCAATACAAAAATATTACAAGTACCTCATCCTTTGATGCATCAACGAAAGTTCGTGTTGCAACCCCTAATTGATATAGCTCCACAAAGCGAGCATCCCATATTAGAGCAAACTTGGGAACAGTTGTTAGAAACTTGTGAGGACACAGGAACATTGATCAAACAACCTAAGTGGTTAAAGCATCCTAAAGATAGTATTGCCATAGATCAATATAACTATATTGCGATCGAAGGAAATATTGGAGCAGGAAAAACGAGTCTGGCAACTATGATCTCCAATGAGTTTAATGCTAAATTAATTCTGGAACGCTTTAAAGACAATCCTTTTTTACCTAAGTTTTATGCAGAACCTGAACGTTATGCTTTTCCTTTGGAGATGTCTTTTCTAGCAGATCGTTACCAGCAATTATTGGATGATATCAAGCAATATGATTTGTTTACGGACTTTATGATCGCCGATTATGATCGCTATAAATCTTTAATTTTTGCACAAATTACCTTACAGGAAGAAGAATTTGCACTGTATAAACGTTTGCACAAAATGATGTACAACGATCTTCCACAACCGGATCTTTACGTTTATCTATATCAAAATACGGAACGACTGCTTAAAAACATTAAAAAACGAGGCCGTAGTTATGAAAAAGATATCCAGATAAGTTATCTGGATAAAATCAATGCCGGTTATCTTGAATTTATTAAAAACCAACATCAACTCAACGTAAAAATCATTGATATTTCTAAGTTGGATTTTGTGAAAAAACGTGAAGATTTTTTGAAGGTGCTAAAACAAATTATGTAGTCATCTACTATATTTAGAGAACAAAAGAAAAACTTAAGAACAATAAGAGTAAAACACACTTATTTAGTCAAAATACTGTATAAGATATTTATGCTATA
>CAZPTJ010000264.1:0-4731 GCA_964589085.1 uncultured Flavobacteriaceae bacterium
AGTCTATTTTCTAGCAGCAAAGCGGTCTATTTTCTTTTATCGGACACTACTGATTAAAAATCAACAATAAATCTTACATTTATGCTAAAAATGTTTGATGCGACGAAAAAGAGTTATTTATTTCTTATTCGGACTGTTTTTTATTGGAGGGACTAGTCTAGCCCAAGAGATAGAACAGCTCGCCGTTTTTAGTGGAAATTTCGATTATACTGCCTTTGGTAATACCATGAATACTACTGAGAATGGTGGAGGAACACCTTGCGAGGTGCTTACTGAAAGTACAGCAACGCTTACTCTGGAGGCAGATCAATCAATTATTGCTGCCTATTTATATTGGGCAGGTTCCGGACCGGGTGATTTTGATGTACAATTAAATGGTGTGCCTATTACCGCAGAACGCACATTTGCAGATCAACTGGATGATACACGAATCTTTTTTGCAGCTTATGCAGAAGTGACAACAGAACTCCAGACTACTGGAGCAGGCGAATATACCTTAAGTGATCTCGATGTCACAGCATTCATTATCTCCGATCCCGTTATTTGTGGTAGTGGTACAAATTTTGCTGGCTGGGCCATTACGGTTATTATAGAAGACCCTGATTTACCTATTAATCAAGTCAATGTTTTTGATGGGTTGGAAAGTGTATCACAAAACAATACGCAGTTAGATATTGAATTGGAAAACCTTAATGTTATTGATAATGAAGGAGCTCGTATTGGTTTTGTAGCTTGGGAAGGAGATGCGACGTTGGCCGTAAATGAAACATTGGCCGTGAATGGTAATATTATTAGTAATCCACCATTAAACCCTGTTGATAATCAATTTAACAGCACCAATAGCTTTACTGAATCCGTTGTGTTATACAATATGGATATTGACGTGTATGATATTGAAAATAATATCAATATAGGCGATAGTTCTGCGACTATCTCACTTACTTCAGGGCAGGACTTTGTAATGATAAACAATATTATAACAGTTCTTAACTCTACTTTGCCAGATGCTATCATAAGTTTAGACGCTGCCGCTCCAGTAGCTTGTTTGAGTCGCGATGTGCTGGTAGAATATACCGTAACCAATCAGGGAACAGAAGCATTGCCTGCAAACACACCTATTGCTTTTTATGCAGATGGTGTTTTGGCAGGAAATGATGCCACAGTTGCAAGTATAATGCCTGGAGCATCTGAATCAGGAAACACTATTATTACCATACCTGCAGGTGTCCCGGAAGATTTTGAATTGCTATTAATTGTCGATGATACTGGAGGAGGAAATGGGATTATTTCTGAATTAAATGAAGATAATAATGAATCACAACCTTTAGACGTAAATTTAAATACGATTGTAATTGCATCACCCCCTATGGACTTAATTGTTTGTGATGATCTGAGTAATGATGGTATTGAGATATTTGATCTAACGATCAATGAAGATTTGGTTTTAGGAGGTCAGGGCGATATTATCGTAGCCTATTTTCTAACGGAGGCCGATGCGCAAAACAACACAAATACCATTGCAAACCCAGAATCCTATACGAATAGTGAAAATCCTCAAACCATATATATGAGATTGGAGCTAATTGTAGATCCTGATTGTATATTGATTTTAAGTTTTACGATCCGAGTGGTTCCACAACCTGCTATAGGGATACTGGATGATATAGTAGTTTGCGATGATGAGAGTAATGACACTTTTGCCATCTTTGATTTAACCACCCTGAATGGAGATATACAGGGCGATTTTGAGAACGTGGAGATTTCCTTTTTTGAAACCGAGACTGATGCCTTGGCAAATACTAATAGTATTTCTAACCCTACAGCATATGAAAATATAACTAATCCCCAAACGATATATGTGCGTCTGGAAAGTACGGAAGCACTAAATTGTTTTGATATTAGTAGCTTTCAAATCTTTGTAGAAGATGTTGCTGTGATCGCTGGCGATCTGTTGGATTTCTTGATTTGTGATGACCCAACAAATGATGATACTGCAATTTTTGACTTAACGATTAACGAAGATATCGCTATTGGAAATCAAACCGGTGTTTTGGTAAATTTTTACCTCAATGAAGCAGATGCAAATGACGGTATTAATGCAATTACCGATCCATCCAATTATCAAAATATAAGTAACCCTCAGATTATTTATGTACGTATTCAGGAGAATGATGATGACTTATGTTTTAGTATAGATACTTTCACATTGGAGTTATTCGATCAGCCCATAATTCCTGAATTGGATGATATTGCTTTATGTGATGATGCCAGTAATGATGGTTTACTTGTTTTTGATTTAACCATTCAAGAATCGGTAATACTCACTGGACAGGGAAGTTTTATTATTACGTATCACACAAGTTTTGAAGATGCTCAGAATGATAACAATGCTATTCAGGATCCATCTAATTTTGAAAATAGCCAGACGAATGAAGGGATATTTATTCGTTTAGAAAACCCTTTTAATACGGACTGTTTTGATATTGGAAATTTTGAGATCAATGTGTTGACCATTGCCCCACCTCAGGAATTACCAGAGTTGTTATTATGCAATGAAGGTTTTGAGATGGCAGTTTTTGACTTGAGTCTTGGACTTGAAGATTTAGTACTGTTGGATGGAGAAGTGGTTACTGGATATTATTTAAATACAGAAGATGCTTTTAATGAGCAAAATGCAATAACCGATCCATTTGCATACACGAACCTCAGTAATCCACAGACTATTTATATACGAACAGATACTTCAGACGATGAGGTTTGTTATAATCTGGCACGACTTGAACTTAGTGTGGAAAACTGTCCACCTTTTATACCAGATGGTTTCTCTCCTAATCAGGATACCTTTAATCAGACCTTTGAAATATCCGGACTTAAAGACATTTTTGTTGATTATGAGTTATTGATTTATTCGCGTTTGGGTAATTTAATATATAGAGGAGATAACGAAATCCCTTTTTGGGATGGTATCCCTAATGAAGGGGTAGGAGGTTCTGAAGCACCTACAGGAACCTATTTTTATGTTTTAAAACTCAATGATCCTGACTTTGACGATTTTTTGGGGTGGGTATATTTGAATCGATAAGTATAGTGTAACTCCATATAATTCTATAGTTTTACACCCGATGGGCCTTACATTTAGAGATCTTAATCTCAATAAATTTTTATGGAATGCTCTGGATGATCTGGGAATAAGTACACCCACACCTATTCAGGAACAAAGCTTTTCTCCGATTCTTTCTGGGCGTGATGTTGTAGGCATTGCACAAACGGGTACCGGAAAAACCTTTGGATATATGCTTCCGATTTTAAAAAATCTGGCTTTTTCAAAGCAGCAAAACCCTCGCGTTCTCATTATTGTACCTACTCGAGAATTAGTTCTTCAGGTTGTAGATGAAATCCAGAAATTAACAGCATATCTATCCGTAAGAACACTAGGCGTTTATGGAGGGACAAATATTAATGTACAAAAGGAAGCGGTAACACAAGGACAAGATATAATTGTTGCTACACCGGGAAGATTATATGATTTAGCAGTGAGTCGAGTGTTACAACTCAAATCAATTCAAAAATTGGTTATTGATGAAGTGGATCTTATGCTTGATCTTGGATTCAGACCACAGTTGTTAAATATTCTGGATATACTTCCTCAAAGAAGACAGCATATTTTGTTTTCTGCTACAATGACCATAGAAGTTGCAGATTTAATCAATGACTTTTTTCAAGACCCTATCCGGATATCTGTTGCAAAGAGCGGCACTCCTTTGGAAAATATAAAACAACAATGCTATTTTATTCCAAATTTCTATACAAAGGTTAATTTCTTAATTCATGAGCTCGCTTTCGCGAAAGCGTATACTAAAGTTCTTTTATTTGTTCGAGATAAACGTATGGCCGATCGTTTATATGAAGGACTGGATGTGGTCTTTTCAAAGGAATGCGCAGTGATACATTCTAATAAAACACAGAATTTTAGAATTAGGAGTATTTCTGATTTTGAAGATGGTAATGTGCGTATTTTAATTGCTACCGATGTTATGGCTCGTGGATTGGATATAGACGACATTTCTCATGTTATTAATGTAGATACCCCAAGCTATCCTGAAAACTATTTACATCGCATAGGGCGGACGGGTAGAGCTGGAAAAAATGGGAATGCTTTTGTGCTTTGTACGCCGTCAGAGTTAGAATATCTGGAAGCTATTGAAGGATTAATGGGGCTTAAAGTTGAAATTGTTAAAGCTTCGGAAAGTATTGAAATATCAAAAGAATTGACCCCAGAGGAACGTCCTAAGATTAAGGAAATTTATAATCCGACAAAACGAAAAAAAGAGGATGACGCTCCTGGTCCTGCTTTTCATGAAAAGAAAGATAAAAATAAAAAAGTAAACTTAGGAGGGTCTTATAAACGCACATTAGCCAAAAAGTATAAGAAACCTAAAACCAGAGGGGATAAAAATTACAATCGCAAAAACAAAAGAAAATAGTGGGGAATATCATAGAGCCATGTTGTGGTTATTGCCTATTTGGTCATTGCTATTACATTCTTGTTTTGGTAAGCAGGATAAGAACCTAAACCATATCATAAGCCTTTAGAGATTATAAAACTTTCAGAACAGAACTACCCCCATGTCTCATATATAAAAACTGCTGGAGGGTACTTTATTCCCTGTAATGGATATATTTAACCCAGATTATGCATTAGAACTTTGTGATGAACCTTGAAAGTACCAT
>CAZPTJ010000265.1:0-4651 GCA_964589085.1 uncultured Flavobacteriaceae bacterium
CAAAAACCTGCCAAAAACAATTATAAAGGGCAAACCTTTATATTGACTAATGGGTTTTGTATGTCCTCTGCAGCAGATGTTATTGCGATACTTTCTCAAAAGGAAAATGTAATGATTGTGGGAGAAGAAAGTGGTGGAGGTTATCAGGGAAATACGAGCGGATTAATGCCACAAGTCACCTTATACGGGGGTATTATTGTCACCGTACCGATACAAAAATATACAAATGCTGTTGATCTTACCGTAAATTTTGGACGAGGTACGCCTCCTGATTATCCGGTCAATCTAACATTAGATCAATGGATTTCTAAAGAAGACGTTGTTCTGGACTATGCGTTTAAATTGATAAAAGAGAAGTAGTGTTTTGACATTTACATTTATAGATATCATTTTGTTTCTGGGAATAAGTCAAGGGGTCTTTCTTGCTGCTGCCTTGCGTCTATTACATAATAGGAACAGACACGCAAATCATATCTTATCATTAACACTCCTGTTTGCAGTACTAATGCTTCTGGGGAGAATACTCGTATTTAAAATACAAGGTGATTGGATAGGGCCATTGGCGATACTCGTAGATACAACGATATTTTTATTTGGGCCTTTACTATATCTCTATACCAGAAGATTGCTTTTTGAGCCATCTATGCATAGGCGCAAAGATTGGAGACATGGCATCCCAGCGGGTATTCATCTTATCTATGCCATCATCGTTATAGGTCTGTCTCTAATTCAGCATACGCCTATAAGAGCGTATGCTATTTTGGGACTTACTGGATTTATTGTGGAGACCTTAGGTCTGATAAGTCTTATGATATACACCTTGCAATGTTTTTTTGTGTTACGTAGACATCAGAATGTGAGTCAATATTCCTTGTCCTATATGCTTAAGATCAGAAGGTATTTAAAAGTCATTATAGGCGTCATGGCTTTTTTTGTAATCCTCTGGCTGATGAGTTATATGAATAGTTATTTTTTTAGAATACGACTACCGTATCTCAATTACAATACGCTATGGATTTCAGTTCCCTTGTTTATTTATAGTATCGGATATTTTGGGCTACGGCAACCAGAGATTTTCAGAGTGCCTAACATTCCTGCCATAAAAAAAGAGAAAGCGCGGCTTAAACCGGATGAAATCCAAACCCTTCAGAAAAGACTGAATTTCTTTATGCAGGAAGAACATCTTTATATACAATCCGACCTTACGCTTAAGGGGTTGGCAGAAAAATTAAACACTTCTAATAACGATCTTTCCTGGTTATTGAATCAGGTATATCAGCAGTCTTTTTATGATTTTATAAATACTTATCGTATTGATGCCTTCCTTATCAAAATTAAACAGAAAGAACATTTAAATCATACATTGTTAGGACTAGCTATGGATGTAGGATTCAATTCCAAGTCAACGTTTAATAAGGCATTTAAAACCATTACGGGTTTGACTCCAACGGCTTATATCAAAAATCAAAAAGTGGCATAAAGTGTCCTTGTGTACCCTCAAGGTCGCATGATTGTATAACTGGTTTTAGTTTAGCACTTGTTAATCTTAAAATCAGAACATTTATGAAATCTATAATTACTCGGGTATTTTTTCTTTTATTAAGTATATCCCTTACAGCACAAACGGTATCTACTGTTACCGAAGGCACGATTACTGATGGCCTTGGAATAGATAATCAAGGCAATATCTATGGATCAGAATTTGGTGGAGATACGGTATTTAAATTTGATCCGCAAACCGAAGAGGTCACTGTTTTTGCAACCGGATTTATCAATCCTAATGGAATCACTGTAAATGCACAAGGTGAAATTTTTATTTGTGACCACGCCATAGGAGGCGAGGGCATTATTTATAAATATGATCAACTGGGGAACGTTATTGATACGTTTGGTGGCTTGACAACACCTTCAGGCATCCAGCCTATTCCCGGTACTGAGGATTTACTTTTTGTAGAATACAATACCAGTACGATTAATAGATTGGCAGCAGATGGTACCACTACGCAATTGTTTTCTGGCACTCCCATCAATGGTCCGGCAGGAATTGTGTTTATTGATGGAGACGCCTATATCGCCAATTTTAATGATCGTCAAGTGTATCACTTTGATCTGCAAACCAACACCCCTACATTTTTAGCACAATTGCCGTCTATTGGTCCACCCAATCTGGATTTTCTAGGTTTTTTGTCAGCTAAAGACGGATTACTCATCGCTACTCATCTGGGAGGGCACCAGCTTTTTACGATTGATCCGGAAACGGGAACAGTCACCTCCTTTGCAGGAAGTACTGCTGGCGGAACCGATGGCGATTTGGGTACGGCTACCTTCAACTTACCCAACGGTATTTTAGGTGATGACAGTAGCAATCGCATTTATGTGTCGGATGCAGGAACTTCTAATCTTCGAATTATTGATGAGGCTACTTTAAGTGTGGACGCTTTCGCGAAAGCAATAGTAGACCTAAGTATATTTCCTAACCCTACAAAAGATACGATCAATATACAGTTGCGATTACCGGTGTTAGAAAAATACACATTAAGTATTTATGATCTTCAGGGGAAACAATTATTTATGAAAGAAGCCATGCCTGCTCAGATGCAATTAGAAGAAGTGATAACTACAGAAAATTGGCGTTCAGGAACTTATATTGTTCACCTAACTTTTGGAGAAACGATAATCACTCAAAAGTTGATCAAATAATAGTGCTATAACACTTTATGGGCGTATTTGAAAAAGATATCATCAAACACGCCCTTTATTTTATGCTTGAAATTCCCTTTCTTTTTGTTTGATAAGCTCTGTAACTTTATAAAGTATAATAATCTCTACAATTATAGCAACAGACCAGAGCATTAATCCTACAAATCCAAGCGGGTGAAATCCAAGAGTAAGAAGAAAGAATGCAGATGCAGAAATTTCAAGAATACCAGCAGCCAAACCCAAAGTGCGCAAAGGTCCTTTAAGTCTTAATAACCCTATGCCAAAGAGAATCCCGATAAGACCAAAACTTATATTTTCTGCGATAAATCCAACGGTAAAATCAAGGGAAGGTATGGCAATAGCAAAGATATCATACCCATAAAAAAGAAGCCCGGTAAATAACATGAGGAAAGCAGTGATCTTCAACAAATAATTTTGAAACAGTCTGCCAGTAAGAATAAGTCCCCTAAAAAAGAAAACATAGCTCAGAATTACCAATATTTTGATGAGTATGTAGAGGGTATTACCGTATAAAGGTTCATCATCTACAAAAAGCGAAAAATCAGCAAGCATATCTGGGATGGTAATAAAGAAATATACAATAGCCGCTATCCAGGCAATATTGAGCTGTTGGATTAAAAAAGAGGCTTCTTTCTTTGTATTCACATCCAGTAATAAGAGTTCTTTAAATCGTTGTTCTGTTTGTGAAGTTTCAGATTGTAATTGACTCAAGTCATAATCCAGGGCATCTAGAATGGTACGTATGGTGTAGGATCTTGGGGAAACTTCTCCAGCTTCAATACGTTGTATAGTACGTACACTTATGTTACATTGGGCTACAAGCTCTTCTTGAGTAAGTCCTTTTTGTTGGCGTAATTCAAGAATTTTACGGCCTAGTTCAGGTTGTTTCATCATTGATATGTTTGATCTTGTGGCTTATGGTATCATAAGATACAAGAAGTTCTACACTGCAATAGTAGCAACATCTCTTTTTTTGTTATGCTTTTTTCAAAGCATTTTACCCGTCATTTAGGTGACAAATATTGATAATCAGATGATTAACATTTGATGTAATCCCTTTATATGCTTTTGAAATCTTAAAAAACTGTAACCTTTTTGGATCAAAGTATACTTATGTTGACGTAACAATTAATGAATAACAATGAAAAAATTTATAGGAACCCTATTGACCGGGGTATTGTCAATCATACCATTACAGGCGCAAGAAACAAAGAGTTTGTTATGGAAAGTGGAAGGAAATGATATTGAAACCTCTTATGTATTTGGCACCTTTCATCTCATTCCTCAGGAAGATTTTATTTTAAAAGATAAAGTTAAGAAAGCGATGGATGAGACTGGAGTTACCGTTTTAGAATTGGATATGGATGATCCCAATCTGACCACGGAAATGCAGTCTTTAGTGGTGTTAAAAGACGGAAAGCAATTACAATCTTTTATGGATGAAAAAGAATATGAGCAGTTAGACACTTATCTTAAAGAGAAAGTAGGTGTAGGGATGCAGGTATTTAATAGTATGAAACCCTTGGCGATTAATTCTATGATTACTACGACCTTTATGGGAGCACAAACGGCAAGTTATGAAACCGAGTTGATTAAATATACTACTGCACATGAAAAGGAAGTGTTAGGCTTGGAAACTGCGGCCTTTCAAATAGGCGTTTTTGATGCCTTTCCCTATGATGAACAGATTGATCAAATCGTTGAGTTCATTAATGAACCTGATAAAACAAGAGACCTGTTTGCAGAAATGATTACGACCTATAAAGAAGAAGACGTTTCGGGCCTATATGATTTTATGGAAGAGTATCTTGCCGAAGATCCAGAACTACAAAAGGCTTTGCTCGATAATCGTAATAAGGATTGGGTCAAGAAAATTCCTGAATTCTCTAAGAAGCAAAAAGTATTTTATGCTGTTGGCGCTGGTCATTTA